>JAYVNZ010000530.1:0-1769 GCA_043758185.1 Gemmatimonadaceae bacterium
CATTGCTGCTTGCCATCGCATTGCTCTCGTTCGCCGCCGCATTGCACGCGCAGGCCCGGCCTCGCGAGAACACGCTCCAGCTCCCCATTGGCGGCATCCCGGGTCCGCTCGACGCCATCACGGACGTGACGGGCGTAGAGGTCGGTCAGACGACCCTTGTGTCCGGCAACGGCAAGCGCGTGGTCGGGGTGGGACCGGTGCGCACGGGTGTCACCGTCGTCCACCCACGGGGGAAAGCCAACGCCGACCCGGTGTTCGCCGCGTGGTTCACGCTCAATGGCAACGGCGAGATGACCGGCACCACGTGGGTACAGGAAGGCGGATATCTCGAGGGGCCCATCGGCATCACCAACACGCACAGTGTCGGCGTGGTGCGCGACGCGATCATCAAGTGGGAAGTGTCGCGGAAGAATGTGCTCCAGCCCTGGTGGCTGCCCGTTGTCGCGGAGACCTACGATGGAAGCCTGAACGACATCAACGGATTCCACGTGAAGGAGTCGCACGTGCTGGCCGCACTTGATGCGGCATCGGGCGGGCTGCCACATGAAGGTGTGGTGGGCGGCGGAACAGGCATGATCTGCCTGGGCTTCAAGGGCGGCATTGGTACCGCGTCGCGCCGCCTGCCGGCAGCGCAGGGTGGGTGGACGGTGGGAGTGCTGGTGCAGTGCAACTTCGGCACGCGGCGTGACCTTCGCATCGCCGGCGTTCCGGTGGGAGAGGAAATCCCGGACATGCTGCCGTGCATTGCGAATTCACTTCCGCTGCCGGCTGGATCGACGCGCCAGCCATGCGCGCTGC
This sequence comes from Gemmatimonadaceae bacterium, assembly GCA_043758185.1. Classification (GTDB taxonomy): domain Bacteria; phylum Gemmatimonadota; class Gemmatimonadetes; order Gemmatimonadales; family Gemmatimonadaceae; genus AG11. Next base: position 799 of record JAYVNZ010000530.1, read on the forward strand.
CCTCAGCCCCTGGCGCAGGCCAGGAATCGGCCGAGCAGGGATCCATCATCGTAGTGGTGGCCACTGATGCGCCCCTGTTGCCGCATCAGCTCAAGCGTCTTGCGACACGCGTCTCACTGGGCATCGGTCGGGAAGGAGGATTCGGCGGCAACAGCTCGGGCGACATCTTCATCGCGTTCTCCACCGCGAACCCGGGCACATGGAGTTCCGACTCGCTCACGACAGTGCGAATGCTGACCAACGATCGGATTTCCCCGCTGTTCCAGGCGACCGCGCAGGCGACGGAGGCCGCCATCACCAACGCGCTGCTGGCCGCCGACACCACCACCGGCGCGGACGACCTTCGTGTCTACGCCATGCCGGTGGATCGCATGCTGGCTGCGATGCGCAAGTACGGGCGCATCAAGTAGCGTTGTCGCACCGCTCAGGACGACACCGCAGCCGGGTAAATGCCCGGCCGCCCAGCCGCAACGCGCGAGCGCAGCATCATCACCACGACGCCAGCGGCCGCGAACACCAGCGCGATCCCCTGCGCATACGTGAGTCCGAGCAGCAGCCGATCATCCTTGGCGCGCAGGAACTCGATGGCGAACCGCTCGAGCCCCGCGAGAACCATGTACACGCCGAACAACCACCCTTCAGCATGCTTGTGGTCACGCATGCGCCACAGCACGATGAACATGATGAACCCCAGCACCACCTCGTAGAGCTGCGTGGGATACACGGAGAGCACAGCCGATGACGTCACGCCGGCCGGTATCGTGATCCCGAACTCCTGCGCCATCGTGCCGGCCGTCGATGGCGGTGCTCCCGCTGGAAACGCAACCGCGAGGAAACCCGTCCACGGTCGGCCATAGTCGTCGCCCACCGCCCAGCATCCCGTGCGTCCCACAGCGTAGGCCGCGGCGCACGCCATCCCGCCCACGTCCAACATCCGCCACAACCCGAACCGCTTCTTCACCACCACCGCC
>JAYVNZ010000531.1:0-2051 GCA_043758185.1 Gemmatimonadaceae bacterium
GTCTACTTCCGTCATCCCGAGGCACATGCACTGCCTGGCGATACGATCCTGAACACGCACGCCCCCACTCCATGACCCGGAACCTTCGACCGTACGACAGCGTCCTCGACACCATTGGCTGGACGCCGCTGATCCGGCTCAACCGGATTGCGCGCGGCATCCGCACGCCTGTGTATGGAAAGGCCGACTTCTTCAATCCGGGCGGGTCGGTAAAGGACCGCATTGGGATGCCGATCATCGAGCAGGCGGAGCGCGACGGTTCGCTCAAGCCCGGCGGGACGATCGTGGAGGGCACCAGCGGCAACACGGGGGTGGGCCTCGCCATCGCGGCGGCATTGAAGGGCTACAAGTGCATCTTCACCATGCCCGACAAGATGTCGCAGGAGAAAGTGCGACTGCTCAAGGCGTTCGGGGCAGAAGTCATCGTCACCCCCACGGCAGTCGCCCCGGATCATCCGGACAACTACGTGATGATGGCCAAGCGTATTGCCGAAGAGACGCCCAATGCGATTCTCGCGAACCAGTTCTACAACCAGGCGAACACGAACGCGCATTACGCAACCACTGGTCCGGAACTCTGGGAACAGACGGAAGGGCGCATCACGCACTTCGTGGCCGCGGCCGGAACGGGCGGCACCATCACCGGCGTGGGCCGTTACCTGAAGGAACGGAACCCGGACATCAAGATCATTTCGGGTGATCCACAGGGCTCCATCCTGGCCGAGCTGTGGCGGAGCAAGGGCACGCACAAGATCGAGGGTGCACCGTACAAGGTAGAGGGGATTGGCCAGGACAAGTTGCCGGGCACACTCGATCTCTCCGTCGTGGACGACTACCGCACCGTGAGCGACCGGGATGCCTTCTCCATGGCTCGGCGGCTCACGCGCGAAGAGGGCCTGTTCGTGGGCGGATCGGCGGGACTGATCACGCACATCGCACTGCAGGTCGCGCGCGAGATCGACAACCCTGATGCGTGTGTGGTGACGTTCCTGTGTGATACCGGGGAGCGCTATCTCTCGAAGCTGTACAACGACGAGTGGATGCGGGAGAACCAGCTGCTGGAGCCGGATCGGATCACCCTTGGCGACCTCCTGGCCCACAAGGTGGCCTCGGCGCCGGCGGCGGTGGTGTCCGCAGCGCCGGGCCAGCAGGTGCGGCAGGTGCTGGGCCTCATGCGCCTGCACGACGTGTCACTGCTGCCCGTGCTGGATGGCGGGCAGTGCGTGGGCAGCGTGACGGAGTACGCCCTGACCCAGCGCGGCCTGGAGAGCTCGCGATTCCTGGACGCGGTGGTCGGCGAGGTGATGGACGAGCCCTTTCCGGTGGTGGATGCGGGGCAACACGTGGAATCGGTCCAGAAGGTGCTATCGAAGGCCACGCCGGCGGTGCTCGTGACCCATGCGGGCTCCATCGTCGGTATCGTCACGCGCAGCGACATGCTGGCGTACCTCATGAACCGATAGCGACTCCGGGAGTCACGTGAGAATCACGGTATTGATGGGAGGCACCTCCTCCGAGCGCGACGTTTCGCTCGCGTCCGGACTGCGCATTTCGGAAGCGCTCCGGTCACGCGGACACACCGTGCGTACGGTGGACACCGCGAAGGGGGCCCTGTCCGAGGACGACGAACGGCGCATGCTCGCGGGCGGCGTTGTGAAGGCGCTTCCGCCGAGTCCGGAGGAGCTAGCGCGCATGAACGCGGAGTCCCTCGCGGATACGGCTGCCCGGTTGCCGAAGCGGGGCGAGTGTGACGTAGCCTTCCTGGCACTGCATGGCGGGCGAGGCGAGGATGGAACCATCCAGGCACTGCTCGACCTTGCCGGCGTCCGGTATACGGGCAGCGGGCATCTTCCCAGTGCCCTGGCAATGGACAAGGACCTTTCCAAGCACATCATGCGCGCGCACGACGTGCAGACGGCGGACTGGCTGATGGCCACCGACCCGGCCCACCCACCCGACGCGGACGTGGTGGGGCGCACGCTGGGGTGGCCGCTGATCGTGAAGCCGTCCAAGCAGGGGTCCACCGTGGGCCTGTCCATCGTGCGCGAAGC
>JAYVNZ010000532.1:0-4456 GCA_043758185.1 Gemmatimonadaceae bacterium
AACCCACCCGGCGCGGCACGCTGCAGGACATCACCTGTGATTCGGATGGCAAGATCGATCGCTTCGTGGGGGAGAAGGGCGGCAACCCGTCACTCGAGCTGCACGAGTGGCGCGATGGCGATCCGTACCTGCTCGGCATCTTCCTCACTGGTGCGTATCAGGAAATCCTCGGCGACCTGCACAACCTGTTCGGCGACACGAATGCGGCGCACATCCGGCTGGCGGGCAATGGCTACGAGATCACGGATCTCGTGCACGGCGACACGGTCACGGAAGTGCTGAACTATGTGCAGTTTCGCGCGTCGGACCTGCTGCAGACCTTCCGCCGGAAAGTCACGCAGGTGAAGCACCTGAGCCGGACGGATGCCAATGCGTTCATCGCGGATTACGTGGCGGGGTTGGAGGGGTACACCTACCTCGAAGGCGAAGCGGCGCAGTAGGGTGAGTGCATTGCCGGCCGTGTTCGAGTTTCGATGCGCGGACTCTTTACTGTTGACTCATCACTCGTAACCCGTAACTACGCGTTATGTACGAGTTACCAGTTACCAGTTAAGAGTTACCGGCTACGCGCAACGAGTGACCAGTTACGCGTTGCAACTTCTCACCCACGAGTTGCGACTCGCGCGGTGAGACTGCATGTTCGTGCAGCGCCGTCCTCACGGCGCTCCCGTTCACAGGAGCACACACGCGTGCAAGAATTCCGTCTCGCCGGCGTCATGCTGGCCATAGCCGTCACGCCCGTAGCGGCGCAGGTGCAGCAGGGGGCACTTCGCCTTGTCGTCACCCCCGCCACGCGCACCGTAGTGGCAGGCGAAACACTCCAGCTCACGGCGCAGCTGCTCGACGCGAATGGACAGTCCGTCCCCAACGCGAAGATCACCTTTCGCGCCGCCGGTGCACCCTTCGAGGGCACCGTGGACACCACGGGCCTGGTGCGCTCCGGCGCCACCGGCACGCTGCCCGTCGCTGCCATAGCGCTGATTCCCGGCCAGAAGCCGGTGGTGCAGCGATTCGAGGTGGCCATGGTCGCGGGAGCGGCAGCGCGCATCGACGTGTGGCCACGGCCGTCACGGTTGCTGCCCGGGCAGCGCATGCGACTGGGGGCCAGCGTGTACTCGCGGAGCAACGACCCGCGCGCCGACAAGGTGCAGTGGAGCAGCTCCACACCTGGCGTGGTGAAGATCGGGCCGGATGGCGCGCTGCAGGCCGTCGCAGCTGGCAAGGCGGTCATCTCGGCCAGCGACGGTGCCGCGATCACGCGCGTGCCCGTTGAAGTCATCGCGGCGCAGGTTGCGAGTGTCGAAGTGCAGCCCGCTGCGGCGCAGGTTCGCACTGGCGACGTGGTGCGCTTCAAGGCGGTTGTGAAGGATGCCGCGGGCCGCGAGATCAGTGGCCTCACGCCCAGCTGGTTGTTCACGCCCGGCAAGGGCATGGTGGACCCGGATGGGGCGTTCGTCGCCTACGAACCGGGGAACTACCAGGTCACCGCCAACTTCGGCACCCGCAGTGCGGACGCGCTGGTCACCGCCGCGGATCGCGACGTCAAGCGACCGGTCAAGGTCGTGGGCAAGCTGCTCCGGACTGCGTTCCCCACCAGCGAAGTGTGGCTGCACCCCAACGGCAACGTCGCGTACCTCGGCACGCATCTCGGGGGCGATCGCGTGTATGCGGTGGATATCAGCAACCCGGCCAATCCCACCATCGTGGATTCGATCGTCGTGAATGCGCGCGAGATCAACGACATGATGACCACGCCGGATGGCAACTACATGGTGCTGACGCGCGAGGGCGCGGCGGATCGCAAGAACGGTATCGTCATTGCCGACACGCACGATCCGCTGCATCCGAAGCAGATCAGCGAGTTCACCGATGGCGTCACGGCAGGGGTGCACTCCACGTTCATCCACAGCCAGGCGAAGTACGGTACGCACATCTACCTCACCAACGACGGTACCGGCGCACTGCACGTCATCGACATCTCGGATCCGTACCATCCAAAGCAGGTGTCCACGTGGGCGCCGCGCCAGAGCGATGCAGGCCGCATGCTGCACGACATCGACGTCCAGGACGGATTGCTGTACGGCGCGTGGTGGAACGACGGACTCGTGATCCTCGACGTGGGCAATGGGATCAAGGGCGGCACGCCGTCCGCGCCCAAGCTGGTGTCGCAGTACAAGTATGACCTCAACACGCTGTACAAGGACGTGGAGAAGGAAGGCGGCAAGGGGTTCATCCGCGGCACGCATACCGCGTGGCGCTATCGGAACTACGTCCTCATCGCGGACGAGGTGTTCAGCAATGACGCCGCCGCCACGTTGTACAACTGGTCGCCGTCGCGCGCGCACGGCCGCCTCCAGGTGCTCGACGTCAGCGACATCGAGCATCCGAAGTCCGTGGCGTGGTACGAGCCGGAATACGGTGGCGTGCACAACGTGTGGGTGGCCGGCGACACGCTCTACATGGGAGCGTACAACGCGGGGTTTCACGCCTTCGACCTGTCCGGCGAACTGCGGGGCGACCTCAAGGCGCAGGGCCGGGAGATCGTCGAGTTCATGCCCGGCGACCCGGGCGCCAAGGTGCCCAATTCGCCCATGACCTGGGGCGTGGTGGTCAACAGGAAGGACGGCCTGGCCTACGTGAATGATTTCAACAGCGGCCTGTGGGCATTGAGGATCGAGCCGAAGCCCAAGCCGGTACCTTGACCCGCGTCAGTCAGTCTGACGGTCTGACCCGCCGGCTGCTAACGCAGCGGCTCGTCTGACAGCGGGTCAACGGCGGGTCCATCAGCTATATGCTACACAGCCGGGTCGCGTGGCGCGCGACCCGGCTCTGTAGATCATGACTGTCGTCCTGAAAGACCCGCTGTCAGACCGTCAGACTGTCAGACTGTCAGACGAGTCGCGAAGCGACCTCACTCCAATTCACGACATTCCACCACGCCTTCATGTAATCCGGCCGCCGGTTCTGATACTTCAGGTAGTACGCGTGTTCCCATACGTCGAGGCCCAGGATCGGCGCTGGCTTGCCATCCATGAGCGGGTTGTCCTGGTTTGGCGAGCTCGAGATGGACAGCTTGCCGCCCTCGTTGTTCAGCCACACCCAACCCGACCCGAATCGCCCCGCGCCCGCCGCCGAGAACTGCTCCTTGAACTTCTCGAAGTCGCCGAACGCGCTGGTGATGGCGTCCGCCAGCTTGCCCGTGGGCGCGCCGCCCGCGTTGGGCGCCATCGACTTCCAGAACTGCGAATGGTTCCAGTGTCCGCCACCATTGTTGCGAACCGCGGTGCGAATGGCCTCGGGCACCGCGTTCAGGTCGCGTAGCAATGCGTCGATGGGCTTGTCGGCCAACTCCGGCGCCTTGTCGAGGGCGGCATTCAGGTTCGTGACGTAGGTATTGTGGTGCTTGCCGTGGTGGATCTCCATGGTCTGCGCATCGATGTGCGGCTCGAGCGCGTTGGAGGGGTAGGGCAGGGGCGGAAGCGTGTGCGCCATGAAATTCTCCGGTTGGGAAGTTGCGTGTCGTGGTGCGCCCACCCTCACGTCGCTGGCGCTCGCGAGCGCTCGCGTGCCCACGAGATGAGCCCAGGCAGGAGCGACACGAAAATCACGACGAGGATGACCTTGGTAATGTGGTGCTCGATACCCGGGACCGTGCGACCCAGGAAGTAGCCGATGAAGAGCATCAGCCAGATCCACAGGAATGCTCCCAGCACGTTGTAGGCCGTGTACGACCGGAACTGCATCCTCGCCAATCCGGCCACCACCGGCACGAACGTGCGCACGATAGGCATGAAACGCGCAATGATCAGCGTCTTGCCGCCATGCTTCTCATAGAAGGCCTGCGCGTGAAACAGGTGTTTCTTCTTGAACAGGAGCGAGTCATCGCGCGTGAAGAGTCGTGGCCCGCTGTACCGCCCAATCGCATATCCGAGCGAGTTGCCCGCGATCGCCGCCACGGTCAGCAGCACGCCCAGCCCCCACATGTTGAGCCCGAATTGTGGCTGCGTCGCAAGGAGGCCCGCTGTGACGAGCAGTGAATCGCCCGGCAGGAAGAAGCCGATGAGCAGGCCGGTTTCACAGAAGATGATGGCAGTCAGCCCAACGTACCCGCCCGCCTGGACCAGCAGGCGAGGGTCCTTGAGCTGATGGAAAAAGTCGAGAAGGCTGTGCATGACGATCGGCGAAGGGAAGACGATGCGAGCGCAGCAAGTTCGACAGTCGCTCAGGGTGGGTCAACTGGGCTGGTCGACGACCTGTGGCATCTCGTGGATGCAGCGCTGCTCCTCCCCACCTCCGCTGATAACCGGTGGCATCGTGCAGGCGTCACGGCGCGCACGGAACGCGCGCTGGACCTTGGCGGGCGACTCTTCATTGCGGTGCTTGTCGTCGGGTGGACGTGGACCATTGCCACGGGCGGCGCGGTGCCGCGCGACGGCGTGACACCGACGGCCACCGC
>JAYVNZ010000533.1:0-8842 GCA_043758185.1 Gemmatimonadaceae bacterium
ATGCACCCAACTGGGCGGATACCACGAGGACGATGAGGGACACGACGGCGTGCTTGCGAATCATGCGGGGTCTCGTGTGAGTAGAATCCGGCGGCCGAGGTTCGGCCCCTTCAACTGGACAACCGTGGCGACCAGGCGGCATTGCGCGCCGGCTGGCTCCCATGTGTAAGCTGGCGCGAGCGACCTGTCTCGATGTCGAGCACCCACAATTGCTTCACGCCGGTACGGTTCGACGTAAAGGTGATGTGTCGGCCGTCGGGCGCCCAGGACGGATCCTCGTTGCGTCCGTCGCTCGTCAACTGCTTCAGGCTCCGATCGCGCAGGCTGATGGTCATGACCTGGAAGGTGCCCGCCACGGCAGAGTGGAACGCCACGAATCGCCCGTCAGGAGACCAGTCCGGGCTCGCGCGATGTGCATTGTCTCCCAGCTCCAGGGGCGTCAGCAACTCGGGATTGGTGCCGTCCGCATCCATCGTGTAAATTTCCGGATGGCCGGCGCGCCCTGACGTGAACACGATGCGACGACCATCCGGACTGAAGCTCGGCGACACATTGTCGCTGCCGCGACCCACGGACAGCCGCCGCCCGCCGCCACCGGCCAGCAACGCAATGTACAAATCCGTACCCTCTTCCACACCGTGCGAGTAGACCACGCTCGACCCGTCTGGCGAGAACACGGGGGAGATGAATACACCGTTCCCGCTGACAAGCAGGCGCCCACGGCCGGTGACCAGGTCGTGGATCATGATGCCCGCCGGCAGGAACGTGTTGTACGTGATCATGGTCCCCGACGCATTCCAGGCGGCCGACTGGGGCGTACCCACGTCCGTAATGCCCACCGGTTCCGCGCCATCGCTGTCGACGGCCCAGATGCGCTTGCCGCGTTCGAACAGCACGCGCGTGCGTGCAACACCGCGCGTACCCGTGAGCGCTTCCTCGATGTCATCCGAGAGGCCGTGCACAACGGCTCGCCACTCTCGATGTTCGGTGGGCGCCGGTGCGGGGTAATCGCGAACCAACGCCGTCCGCTGTCGTGATACATCGTACACGGCCACGTGCAGCCCCCCGGCGGTGGGGGTCACCTGCACCGCCGCCGCCGCACCGAGGCGCGAGAGGACGGGCCAGCTGGGAACGCCGGCCCGCGCGTCCTCACCGCTCACGGCGGGGTCCAGCACGATGACGTTGACACGATCACCGAAGTCGAGGTCGCGTTGGACGATGGCGCGCGCCGAATCCGCGCCATTGCCCTTGCCAGCCAGCACCACGACCCCGGGACGCGTGCCGGGATCGTAGGCGAGGCCGATGCGCACCCCCTTCGTCGTGTCCTGTGCGGCGAGCGGGACAGCAAGAAACAGCAGCGCGCCAAGGGCGCGACGAATCGTCATCAGTCGTTATCGGATGAGGCGTGGGTCGAAGCTGAAGATCACCGGAAGCACGTCGTCTGAAAACCCCTGCGGCAGCGGTCCGAAGGCACGCGCGGCCAACTCGACAGCCGCCAACGCATCCTGGTCGAATGCATAGGCCGCCGATCGCCGTGTGATGCGCAGCCCGGCAATCGTTCCGTCGCGCCGAATCATGAACGCCACCTCCGCCGCAAGCGCCCCGTGGCCCGACGGCCTGAAGTTGAGCGCGATCTGCCGCACGATGTTCTGCAGGTACACGGGATACGGGAAAGCGATCCCATCCGCCTTCACGTTCGCCACGTCGGCCCCCTTTCCACCCTGCGGCCCTCCCCCGGCAATCGCCGGGGCAGTGGCCGGCGGCGTGGTCGCAGCATTGGGCGTCGCCGTCTTCGGCGTGCGGGCAGCAGGCTTTCTTGCCGGCGCCTTCATGCGTGTCGGCTCCGGCGTCTCCCGCGCCAGCGGAGCGGGTGCGGGCACGGGAGTCACCGGCGGCGCGACCGGAGCGGCCACCACGCCCACCTGCCGCGTGCCCGCGGGGGCCGCAATCAGGCTCACCTTGTAGATACGCGCCGTCGCCACGCGGTGCGCGGGACGCACGACAACCAGTGCGACCGCAGCGGCCACATGCAACACGACAGACAGGGCAATAGGCGCTCGCAGCGAGAGTCCCCGCTCGGACACCAGCGCGCTCACGGGGCCTGCTCCGGATCCGTCATGAGACCGACGTCACCCACGCCTGCCGCGCGCATGATCGCGATGACCTGCGTGACCACGCCGTACGGAACGCCCGCGTCGCCGCGCAGGTACACGCCGTCGCTCGTCCGTTTTGCCGACAACGACCGGAATGCCGAGCGGAATTCCGACAACGTCATGCGCGTCTCGTCCACGTAGATGGCACCGGACTTGTCGATCGTCACCACCATCCCGCTCTTGGGATCCAGCGGCTTCGCCTCGGCCCTGGGGAGGGCGACGTCGACCCCGCCCTGCATCATGGGCGCGGTGATCATGAAGATGACGAGGAGCAGGAGCATGACGTCGATGAGGCTGACGACGTTGATCTCCGCGTTCAGCGGCATTTCCCGCCGACGCCGGCGCACCCTACACGCGTCCTTCGCGCACGAGCATGGCAATGACCGTCGTGCCGAATCCCTCGAGCAGGTTGTCGAGCCTGTTCAACCGGTTCGCGAGGATGTTGTAGCCGAAGGTGGCTGGAATTGCCACCGCGAGGGCCGCCGCCGTGGCAATCAGGGCGGCTGCGACGCCGGGCGCCACAGCCGCCAGGTTGCCGGAGCCGCGTGTCGCGATACCGAGGAAGGCCGTGATGATGCCCAGCACCGTGCCGAGCAACCCGATCAGCGGGCTTGCCGAGCCGATCGTTGCCAACCAGGGCAGGAACCGCCCAAGGCGGTCGCGCTCTGAGAGCGCTTCTGCATCGAGAACCAGGCGAAGGGTCTCGACGCGCGACGCCGCGGCCGCTGGCGGCAATGGCGACGCGGCCTCGTCGGAGAAATCCGCCCGCGGACTCGAGTTGGAAACGTCGCCCACGAATTGCAGTGCGCGCATGAGCAGCCGTTGCGCAGCATTCGGTGACGAGTGCTTCGACACCTCGCCGGCCGCCGACAGGCGTGACGCGCGCTCGACTTCACGCGCAAAGGTGGTGGCGAGGCGCAGCGACCGCGATAGCTCGCGCCCTACGCCGAGCATGATGGCCCAGCTCACCAGCGAGAGCACGACCAGGATGGCGAGCACCACGTGCGTCTCGGTCCCCGCGTTCACCACCAGGTCCCTGGCGCTGGTGGGCACTGCGGCACCCACTTGCAGCAACGTGCTCACGCGGACTCCGCCGGCGTGACGGTGTCAAGCGCGCTGTCGCGCTCCTGGAACCATGTGAAGGTGCGGGACAGGCCGTCCTCGAGCGAGACCGCGGGGCGCCAGCCAAGCACCGCGCTGGCCTTCCCGACGTCGAGATACGAGGTGCGTTGCTCACCGGGCCGGCCGGGCGCATGCTCCACGGAAGCAGGCAGACTCGCGGCGTTGCCCAGCGTGCGCGCGAGATGGAGGACATCCGTTGCGATGCCTGTTCCCACATTGAACGCGCGCGCATCGAGCAACTCCATCGCGGGAAGCGCGTGCGTGGCGCCTCGAAATGTCGCGTCGACCACGTCGCCGACGTACACGTAGTCGCGCGTCTGCAGCCCGTCGCCGAACACCGTGAGGGGCTCGCCCGCGAGGATCCGTCCGCAGAAAATGGCGACGACGCCCGCCTCCCCATGCGGATCCTGTCGCGGCCCGTACACGTTCGCGTACCGCACCACTGCATACTCGATCCCGTGCACGCGGCCGTAATACGCGAGGTAGTGCTCGACTGCCAGCTTCGAAATCGCATACGGCGACTCCGGGTTCTTGCTGAACGTCTCCATGTTGGGCGGTACGGTGAAGTCGCCGTAGATGGCCCCGCCCGTGGAGGAGAACACGACGCGCGTGCGTGGAGAATGACGCTTCACCGCCTCCAGCAGGTTGAGCGACCCCAGCACATTCACCTGCGCATCGAACACGGGATCGGCGACGCTCTTGCGGACGTCCATCTGTGCCGCGAGGTGCACGAGCACATCCGGTGCGAGCGTTCGCACCAGTTCGGCGGCAGCGGCGTCGCGGATGTCCACCTCGTGGAAGGACGCCGCAGCAGGCACGTTGGACCGCCGCCCGTTGTACAGGTTGTCCACCACATGCACGGCCCATCCCTCGGTGACGAACCGGTCGGCCACATGTGACCCAATGAATCCCGCACCGCCGCTGATGAGCACCGTCTTCATTCGTTCTCGTCCTGTGGCATGGAGGAAGGCTGATGCGCACCACCGTCACCCGCCGTTCCGGCGGGCCGTTCTTCGAGCGCGAACAGGTACCGCGCCGCATCCACGACCCCCAGGCCGCGTCCGTTCGCGGCGGCTGCGCGCAGGCGCACGGAGGGTTCGTGCAGGAACTTGTTGGTAAGTGACTGCGCGAACTGCTCGATCACCGCGCGTTGCGTAGGCGTGAGGTCGCCGAGGCGGCGCATGGCGGCACTGAGCTCCCGGTCGCGCACCCGGTTCATTTCTTCGCGCAATTGCATCAGGACCGGCACCGCGGACAGGCCAGCCACCCAGGTCCAGAAGGTCTCCACTTCCTGCGCGATCACGGTCTCCGCGGCGGGTAGTTCGCCCTGGCGGAGTTCCACGCTGGCATTCACCACGGCCTGCAGGTCGTCCAGGTCATACAGGTAAACGTCGTCCAGTCGTCCGACATCGGGCTCCACGTCGCGCGGCATGGCAATGTCGAGGATGCACAGCGGGCGGTGGCCTCGGCGCTCGATGGCATCACGCACGCGATCCACACTCACTACGGGCCGCGACGAGGCGGTGGAGCACAGCAGGAGATCGACGTCAGCCAGCGCAACCCACGCCTCGTCGTAATGCACGGCCGTGGCGCCGTACTGCGCGGCGAGCGCCTCTGCGCGTTCGAATGTGCGATTGGCCACGATCGCGGCCTGCACGCCTTCGTGTTGCAGCGAGGCGAGGGCCAGCTCGGCCATCTCGCCGGCGCCGAGCACCATCGCGCGCCGGCCGGCCAGCGAGCCGAAGATCTTCTTGGAGAGCTGCACGGCCGCCGAGCTCACGCTCAGCGCACCGAACCCCAGCTTCGTCTCACTGCGCACGCGTCCACCCGTGAGCAACGCGCTCTGGAACAGCCTGTTCAGCACCGCGCCGCTCTCCGCGCGGCTCACCTCCCATGCGTCGCGAACCTGGCCGTGTATCTGGGCCTCACCCACCACCATGGACTCGATGCCCGAGGCAACACGGAACAGGTGGGCGGCCGCTTCGCGGTCGCGGCGCACGTACCCATACTGGCTGGCGTCACCACCCAATCGGCGCGACAGGATGTCCCACCCCGCCTGCGCCGCCTCTGCCTCACCCTCCACGAGGTACAACTCGGTGCGGTTGCACGTCGACAGCAGCACGCCCTCGCGCACGCCGGCATGCTGTCGCAGCTGCTCGAGCGCTGGGAGGACTTCACGCGTGGAGAACGCGAGCCGCTCGCGGACGTCGAGCGGTGCTCCGTGATGGCTGACCCCCAGCACGATCACCGCCATTGTGCAATCCGCTCGGACAGGTCTCCCCGCTCCACCGACTCGCAGAACTCGTCGTTTATCAACTCGGGCGAGCGCTCTCTCCAGTGGAGCGCCTGGCCGCTCTCGATCAACCGCTTGCGAAGCGCCTTGAGGTCGCTGAGCGCATCGCCGTACCGCGCATCGAATCGTGCGGCGATGGCGTCACGTATGCGCAACGCGGCGGCGGGCACCCCTCCCGCACTCACGCCAATGGTGAGCGGTCCGCGGTGGTGTGCCGCCATCACCGCAAAGTTGCCCTCGTCGGAGTGGTCCGCGGCATTCAGCAGGCGGTGGCTCGCATCTGCCTCGCGCGCGACGTCGGCATTCACGAGCCGGTCGTTGGTAGCCGCGAACACGACGTGGGCATCGCCAATGTCGCCCGCCTCGAATGGCCGGCGCTCGACCGCGAGGCCCCGCTCCGTGATGAGATGTTCCAGATCCTCGCAGACCGTGGGCGCAATCACGCGCACCTGCGCACCCGCGAGGGCAAACTGGCGCGCCTTGCGCGCACCCACCGCACCCCCGCCAACAACGAGGACCCGAAGCGTGGACGCCTCGACGAGAATGGGCAGGCCGCTCACAGGAAGCGGCCTCCCACGTTGCTCTCGGACATTCGCATCGCGACGTACAACACCACCACGGCGGAAAAGCCGATGCTGGAGTAGACCGCGGCGCGACGCGCCTGCCATCCGCCGATCGATCGGCCCAGCGCAATGCCGCTCACCGCGAGCCAGGCACCCATGGCCCACACGATCTTGGGGACGCTGGACTCGTGGTAGGTGAGCGAATACGTCACGGCCAGCACCACGCCCAGGGTCAGCACCAGCGAACCGACAATGGCCGCCACGTGGTTGACGCGATCGAGCGTGTCGAGTGGTGGAAAGAAGCGATAGATGGCGCCGAACCGTCGCGACTTGAGCTCTCGGCGCTCGATGAGGTACATGCAGCCCGCCGCCGCGGCCGTCGCGAATGCGGCGATGCCAACGAAACTCAACACGATGTGGGCCACGAGCCACGCGCCGCGCGCCCCCGGCGGCTCGACGCCCGGCACGAGCCCCACAAGGTTGGCGCAAATCGTCGGAATGGCGGCGAGCGGCGCGGCCACGAGCGCAAGACTCACGTCGCGCGCAATGATTTCCACCACAAGCAGCGTAGCGGCCAGCACGAACCCCGCGAACGACAGCGAGGGGCCGAGGCCGGTGAGCGGCAGCTGCCCGACGCGATGCACGTAGGCCAGGAGTGCCACCGTGTGGGCCACGACACCAATGGCCAGGATCGCGATGACACCCCGCAGAGGAGCGCCGACCGGGCGCGCAAACGGCGTCGCGGCAAGGGCCGCGGCGCCGATGTAGCACGCGATGGCGATGAAATGGGCGATCGCTGTCATGTCGATCGCCTAATCTAATGCACGGGCACGCGTTACGTCATTCCAGCATACCCCGGCCGCACTCTGGTCAGGGCATCCGCGCCGTCAGCCGCACGCTCTCCCCAACGCGAATTGCCGGCTGCTGCTGGGAGGTGATGCGCGCTGTGCTGCCATATGGCGTGACGCGAACCACCTGCCCGGTCGCGATGACGACCTCGGGAATGGCGGGTCGCTCGTCTTCGATGGCAGGCTCCCGGGGCCGAAAGATCTGGACTTCGTCACCGACCTTCATCCCCTCCCTCGACGTCAGGTCGAACAGGACTTCGTAATCGAGAGAGGGGAGCACGGCCGGCCGCCAGATTGCGCGAATCTTCGTGGGTCGGCTGAAATACTTCGAGGGAGTGCCACTGGCCCCCGCCCCGGCGGTATCGAGCGCGATCACCGGTGCTTCGGCATTCACGGCGCCATACGCCTCGAGGACTTCCACGATGGCGGCCTCGCCGTTCCCTGGCGCGCGCACCACCTGAAGCAGCGCGGTTGGAATGACGATGGTGCCGAAGTCTTCTATGGTTTCACCGAGCTGGTACGAAATGAACTTGTCATGCTCCCTTGCCGAGCTGCCCGCTGGGGGAACCAGCGCGAGCCTGTCATACATCTGGAAGATGCCGGTGAGGCGCGGCTTGTCGATGCCGGGAATATCAGCGCCAAAGAGGATCTTCCCCGGGCCGCGCGGACCGGGTGCTCCAGTCACGAAGCTGGCACGCAGCACATCACCGAGTGCAACACGCGCCGGCAATTCCACAGCGGTGGCACCGCGGCGTGCCGCGTCCCCCTGGGCTTCACGCCGGAAGATTGACGGTCCGGGACGGACGACCACGGCCTCCGTGATCGCCGCATCCGGGCCACGGCCCGGCAACCGAAGGACCTCCCCGGGATAGATCCAGTGGGGATCCTCGATCTGCTCGGTGTTGAGCCGGTAGATGGTAGGCCACAGATAGGCATCGCCGAGGTACGTGCGGGCAAGATCCCACAGGGTATCGCCCCGCTTCACGGTGTGCGACGCCGGGACATCGGCGCGGACGTCCTGCGCGCGAACGGCAACGGGCGCGGCGAGGCTGAGAATGACGGCGGCAGGAATCGACCAGCCGAGACGAGGAATGTTCACGCGCTCGTGGGGGTTCGGCGCCAGGCTAGGGCGCATGGGAACGTCGGATTTGTCTGCCGGCTGCGGCGGACCTGACCACAGGACGATCGGTGGCCGGATGAGAAACCGGAGTACTTACACCTCACCAGCCAAACGCCAAGTCTCGTGGCCAGTTCGCGGTCAGGCATGCCCGTCGCGACGCTCTCCAACGCAGGAACGGCGAGGGGAAATGCCCCCCGCCGTTCCAGGTTATCCACACGGGACGGAGGCTCAGAAGGGAAGGTCGTCGTCTTCGTCTGCCAGTGCGCCGGGGAAGTCCTCGAAGTCGTCCCCACCAGCGCCGCCTGCCGCCTTGGCAGGTACCGCAGCCACACGCGGCCGCCCGTTGCTTGCGTCTGCCTCGTGCTCGCTGCTGCCCCGACCACCGCCACCGCCAGGCGCGCCGCCGAGCATCAGCAGTTCGCGCACGTTGATTTCGGTGGAGTAGCGCGTCTGGTTCTCCTTGTCCTGCCACTGGCGGTACTCGATACGGCCTTCGACGTAGATCTTGTCGCCCTTGTGGACGTACTTCTCGACAATGTCCGCAAGCTGCGAGTTCTTGGTGTTCCACACCACGCAGCGGTGCCACTCGGTCTTCTCCTGCTTCTGGCCACCCGCGTCATTCCACGACCGGCTGGTCGCCAGCGAGAACGTCGCTACCCGATTTCCACCCGTCGTCGACCGGACCTCGGGATCGTTCCCGAGGTTCCCGATCAACGTGACCTTGTTCAAGCTCCGGCTCATAC
>JAYVNZ010000534.1:0-3065 GCA_043758185.1 Gemmatimonadaceae bacterium
CGTAACCTCAACTCACCGAACCGCCGGATGCGGACCCGCTTGTCCGGTGGTGTGGGAGGGAAGTAGGGGAGCCCTTCCCCTACTCCCTATCCCGATCCAGCTGTGGTGCGCTCGGTCAATTTCACTTTGCCCGCGTCGTGGTGCGCTGCCACCCGTCGGGGTCAGCGACAGCGCTATTTGGCGTGGACATTCGCTCGCCGAGTTCTGGCGCGCCCATGAAGAACGTCGACTTCATGACACCACACTTCCTCCCACCGAAGACGGCTATGCAGGACTCGACCAGTGAAGCGCTGGCTGGCCGACCGTGCGGCGGGCTGCGCGCCGCGGTGCATCTGTGCTCTGTCGCCATCGGATGCTGAACGGTATATACCCCAAAACGGAGGGTAACTGTGGTGTCCATTGGCGAGCGGCGGCAGGTCGACCCAACTACGATCAGCGGGCCGATTGGCGAGCGAGCCGTCTGTCTCGACTGCGGTGCAGCATTGCACGGGGCCTGCTGCAGCGAGTGCGGACAGCGCGTGCGGGATCCGAACCCGACGATCGGTGACTTGATGGGCGAGGCGTGGGGTGCCTTCGCCGACGTCGACGGGCGCGTGCTCTCAACGCTGCGCATGCTGGTACTGCATCCCGGCGCGCTGGCCCTCGAGTTCATCCGCGGGCGGCGAACGCGCTACCTCACGCCCTTCCGCCTGTACCTCCTTGCGATCTTCGCCCTGCTCCTGGCCATGGCGTACCGGTCACGCCGGCTGCGCTACCCGGTACATCTCGTGATGGCACTCCATCTCCACGCGTTCGGATTCGCAGCGACGTCGCCGGACCACGCCCGTAATCTGCTTCTGCCTGGATCGCCGTAGGCGGTCAACTTCCTGGTCCTGATCTGGATGCTGATCTATGCCGTGATCGCGCTTCGTCGCGTATACCGGGGGCGCAAGCTGCAAGCCGCGTTGCGCGCATTCCTGCTTCTCACCGCCTATACCGCGATCGCTCTGGCAGCCACGGGTATCTTCGTACTTGCCCGGGCGCTTGTCGCGTAGCGGTAGCGGAATCTGAAGGGCCCGAGGCACGGATGCCGGGACCCGGGGCATGACAACCGGGCCCAAATGCCAGCGGCCACGAACAACCGCGCGTGGCAGTGAGGAGCCCGTTCCCTTCGCTGAGGTCTGCGGAAAGCCCTCCTTGCCGCTTCGCGCACTGTGCGGTATGCACCGGAAACGCCGCCAAGAGCCGCCAGTCAGGCGGAGCGCGATGTGGAACGCGCCCTACATGGCTCTTCCTTCAGCGCGGCTCGAACTGCACGGGCTTCCAGGACTCGCTGTGCACCATGGCGCCGATAACTGTACCCGCGACCAATCCCATCGCGCCGAAGACCGGTGGCAAAAATACATAACCAATGGCGCAGTAGTTCTCACCCCTGCCTCCCTGATTCGCGCACCCTAGTCCTGCTCCCATCAGGCCCACGAAGGCGCCGGCGACGAGACCAGTCGCAGCACCTCGCAACGTCCGCCGGGAAACCGAGCGTACCTCCACCGTCTGCAGATCAGCGAGGCGGAGCGTGGACGGGTTTGCCCCGTCCCTCTCCCGACTTGCCAGAGTTACGCCGACCGGACTCCAGCTGACGAGCGGGCCCTGCACGACCGCGCCATCACGCGTCGTCACTCGCAGCACCGCCCCCGAATCGACATGTACGGGGGCCTGGAGCACCACCTGCGCGCGTGCCAGCGCGCCGAGCAGGGACAGTGCGGCGAGCGCGGGAAGGACGAAGCGCGTGGCGAAGGGCATGATCGTCTCCGGAACGAAACGGGAGGCCTAAGTGCCATCCGACGGCTGTCGAATGGTTGAGCACTCATATTTCAACGGCGGAACGACACCCGGAGCTCCCGCTCGAACCTGACGATTGGCAACCGCAAGTTGCCGGAAGATCTGCTACAGAGTGTAAAGTGCAAGCTGCTGGCGGCCCGGGATTGCAATTCCATCCCGCCTGCGTGCGTGATGGGGCGCTGCGTGTCACCAGAACGACGCACTTCCGCTCACCACCATACACGCGCCACTCCGGCTGGACCACCCGAGAAACCCCAGTGCCCGTCCCGCCTGGAGGATACCGGCTGTGCCAGGGGGGAGCGCTGTCGATGAGCTGTCCGAAACCGACTGCGCGGACGCCAGCGGACGACCGAGCGTGTCACGCACCCAGGCGAGCAGCGCCCGATCGCTGTCCCGCCGCAAGGACCGCTCGACCGCAGCGTACGCCGCCACATCAGAAGCGTCGTCCGGGAAGAGCGCGCGAACCGGCGCCGCACAGCGCGCGAGCCGCAACCCATTGAGCGCGGCGAACCGGTGCGCGAGGAAGCTGCGACCATTCGCCACCTGCCGCAGGTACGTCGCCGCCCAATCGAGGTCCCTCGATTGTCCCCCACGGCGGGATGCCGATAGCAGGTCCGACGTGGCGGGACCGTCGCTCACGGCGGCGAAGTCGTTGGCATTCCCCGTGCGCGCCAGGAGAACGCGCAACACCCCGGACGCCCGTCGCACCGTGGACGTGCCGAGTCGAAAGTCGATTTGCCTCCGGCCGTCTTCCATGAGCAACGCGCCCACCGAGACCACTTCGCGAAGCACTTGTGCCGCAGAGTCTGGCTTTCCGTCGGCAGCCAGCAGCACGGCCCTGGCATAGCGAGTTCTCGCCGCGTCAACGATACCTCCCGGAGCCCACGAGAACAGCGCGCGGGTGACGCGAGCCGGGTCTCCCATCACGGCAGCGTAAAGGTCCATCGACGGAGCGCGCGCCAGCCGCGCAAGGGATGCGCCGGCTGGATGTGCGGCGCCGCGCTCCAACAGTGCACGTTGCAGTGGCGTGAACGGCGTCGCACCCGCACGCGCCATGATCGTCTCCCACGTACCCTGCGTCCCACCCGGCCCGAATGCCGCGCGCAGGGAGTCGTCGCCAAGCATCGCGAACGACGGCCACGTGTCCGCCGCCGGCAAGAACGCCCTGGTGCGCCGGGTCTGCGGAAGGAACAGCCGATAGGCAATGCGTCCCGCTTCGGTTTCGGTAATTGTGCTGTCCACTGGCG
>JAYVNZ010000535.1:0-2583 GCA_043758185.1 Gemmatimonadaceae bacterium
GGCGTTGCGGTGTGCCGCGAGATACGTCGCTGGAGCACGGTCCCCATCGTGGTGCTCTCCGCGCGCCATGCTGAACAGGAGAAGGTGGAACTCTTCTCCGCCGGCGCGGATGACTACGTGACCAAGCCATTCGGCCTGGCCGAGCTGGTAGCGCGTGTGCAAGCCCAGTTGCGCCGCGGACGGCTCGCGATGCATTCCTCCACCACGCCCTTTCTCCACGATGGGCTTTCCATCGACCTCGCGCACCGCGAAGTGCGCCGCGACGGCACGCTCATCCGGCTCACGCGCACGGAGTGGCAGCTGCTCCAGACCTTCGTGACACACGCCGGCCGCACGCTCACCCACCAGCAGATCTTCGACCTGGTGTGGGCCAAGTCATTCGGCAATCCGCAGCAGTACCTGCGCGTTCACCTCACCAACCTGCGCCGGAAGATCGAGCGCGAGCCCGCCGCACCGCGGCTCATCATCACGGAACCGGGTGTCGGCTATCGCTTCATGGTTCCCCAGGAATGACCGCACACAGACAACCCGTCGCATGGGTTGTGTGGGCCCTGCTGCTTGCCGCTGTCACCGCGGCGATGCTCCAGGCACGCGGAGAAATCGACCTGGCGCACGTGTCCCTCACCATGCTGCTCGTGGTGCTGGGTGGCAGCATCGGTGGAGGACGCGCACTCGGCTTCACGCTGTCCGCGCTCTGCATCCTGCTCATCAACTACTACTTCCAGTCGCCGTTCGGATTGTTCACGGTGAACAAGCCGTTCGACTGGGTGGTGCTGCTGAACTTCCTGGCCACTTCGTTCGTGGCAACAGAACTGCTGACGCGGGCGCGCCAACAGGCCGACGCAGCGGAGGCACGCGCCAGCGAAGTCGAGGCCCTCTCCCGCCTGGGAGCCGAATCGCTGCAGTACGCCACGGCCGAGGAGGCGCTCAGCGTGATCGCCGATCAGGTTCGTCGCGCGATGGGCGCGGACGCGTGCTCCATCGTCCCGCTCGAGTGGTTGACGCGATCCTCCCCCGCTGGGCCAGACGGCCACGCTGACACGGTCACGCACACGCAGGAGAGGGAGGCGACATCCCGCACTCTCGCGACGGGCCATCCCGTGATCCTGTCGGCAACGCATGGGCTCATCGAGCACCCGACTGCGGATATCAGCACGTCCACCACGGCGCTCATCAGCACGCGCCTCATGGCGCTTCCACTGCGCGCCGAGGAACGCATCATCGGCGTACTCACTGTGCGCGGCGAACATCCGCTGGTGCTCGATGCCCCGCGGAGGCGCCTCCTGGCCGCCATGGCCTATTACGCCGCGCTCGGCATCGAGCGCATGCGACTCATGGCAGAGGCCGCACAGGCCGAGACGTTGCGGGAGACGCAACGCGCCAAGGACCAGATCTTTGCGTCCGTCTCGCACGACCTGCGGACGCCGCTCACCACCATCAAGGTGCTGGCGCAGAGCGGCGCGGCGCGCGGTGAACCGTCGTCCATCGCGATCGCCGAACAGGCCGACCGCCTGGCGCGCATGGTCGGTGACCTGCTGGAACTCTCACGCCTCCGCACGGGCGGGCTCACGCTCGCGCCCGAGCTCAATACGGCAGACGATCTCGTGGGTGCTGCGCTGCGACAGTCCGAGGGCATGCTCGACGGCCGTCGAGTGGACGTGCATCTCGATTTCGACACGCCGGCCCTTGTTGGCCGCTTCGATTTCGTGCACACGCTGCGTATTGTGGGCAACCTGCTCGACAACGCGCTGCGTCACACTCCGTCCCATGGCACTGTGGAATTGCGAGCGGAGCGCGACGGCGGGTGGCTCGTGATCTCCGTGGCGGATCGCGGTGACGGAGTGGTGCCGCACGAGCAGGAGCGCATCTTCGAGTCCTTTTACCGGCCCTCAAGTGCCACGCCCGATGCTGGACATGCAGGGTTGGGCCTGTCCATCGCGCGCACCCTGGCCGAGGTGCAGGGTGGCACGGTCACGTATCGATCGCGCGAGGGTGGCGGCAGCATCTTCGACCTGCGCCTGCCGGCCGCGGACGTGGACGACATGGCGTCGGCCGACCTGGGCGCGCTCGATCACGGGTAAGCAACCTTGTCGTCCTGAGCGCAGCGAAGGACCTGCGCTTCACAGATCAGGGATGTTTGTATACCACCCCGCCTTTCATCACGAACACCACCCTACCCAGCGCGGAGATATCCTTCGTGGGATCGCCGTCCACGGCGATGATGTCTGCCTGGTAGCCCGGCGCGATGCTGCCGATCTCGCGCGCCAGGCCAATCGACTCCGCACTCAATGACGTGGCGGAGACGATCGCCGACATCGCACCCTGTCCGCCCTGCGACACACGGCAGGTGAGCTCCTCCGCATTGCGTCCGTGTGCCCCGGCTACAGCATCGGTGCCGAACACCAGCTTGAGACCCCGCGTGGTAGACGCCATGCGAACCACGTTGGCCGCCAGCGGCAGCGCCTTCTCCATCGACGCAAAGCCCACCGCATTGTAGTTGCCAATGCCGTCGTACCTCGCGCGATTGTCCAGGTAGTTGTGGAACACCAGTCCGCACTGCGGATCGAAGTACGTGCCACGCTG
>JAYVNZ010000536.1:0-4783 GCA_043758185.1 Gemmatimonadaceae bacterium
GCGGAGAACAGCAGGAATGCCGCGAGTGCCGCGGAACCGATTGCGTACCCCTTCGTGAGCGCCTTGGTGGTGTTGCCCACCGAGTCGAGGCGATCGGTCTTCTCGCGCACAGACTCCGGCTGCCGCGACATCTCCACGATGCCACCGGCGTTGTCCGTGATGGGTCCGAACACGTCCATGGCCAGGATGTAGCCGGCTGTCCCGAGCATGCCCATCGTTGCGACCGCCGTACCAAACAGTCCGCCGATTGCCTCGCCAGCCTCGTTCGTCAGTCCGCTGGTCTGTCCCAACGAGTAGCTCGCGATGATCGCGATGCCGATGGTGATCACCGGCAGGACCGTGGATTCCATGCCCACCGCCAGGCCCGCGATGATGTTCGTTGCCGGACCCGTCTGGCTCGCCTCGGCAATGCTCAGCACCGGGCGGTAGCGATACTCCGTGTAGTACTGGGTGATGAAGACGAAGGCGATGGACGTCGCGATGCCGATGACGCCACACCAGAAGAAATGCATCCATGCATTCGGCGCATCCGCCACCTGCAACAGCGTGCGGCTGGCAAAGAAGAACATCACGGTGACCAGTGCTGCCGTGACGTAGTAGCCGAAGTTGAGCGCCTTCATGGGATCGGCATCTTCCTTCGTCTTCACCACCATCACGCCGACGATGGAGCACAGCAGGCCGAGCGCCATGATGACGAGCGGGAAGAGGATGCCGTTCACGCCGAAGGACTTGAACAACAGCACCCCGAGGATCATTGCGCCGATGTTCTCGGCGGCGGTGCTCTCGAACAGGTCGGCGCCGCGTCCCGCGCAGTCACCCACGTTGTCACCCACGAGGTCGGCGATTACCGCCGGATTGCGCGGGTCGTCTTCCGGAATGCCGGCTTCCACCTTGCCCACCAGGTCAGCGCCCACATCAGCCGCCTTGGTGTAGATGCCGCCGCCCAATTGCGCGAACAACGCCACGAACGACGCACCGAACCCGTAGCCGACGATCAGGAAGGGGATGTGCTTCGCCCATTCGCTGGCATCCATGCCCTGCGGCGCCATTGCACTGAGCGCGGCGAATAACCCGCCCACACCGAGCAGGCTCATGGCCACCGTGAACAGGCCGGACACCGCCCCACCGCGCAACGCGGTCTGCAACGCATCGTTGAGCGACGTCATTGCGGCCGCCGCCACGCGAATGTTGGTGCGAATGGACACCCACATGCCGACGTAGCCAGCCACGCCGGAACTGAGTGCGCCCAGCAGGAACGACGCCGTGACGTACATCGCGAACGTCTTGGGGTCCTGCACGGGGTCGTTGGCCGTGGTGTGCCGGAAGTAGCCGTACCCGACGCCCAGGAGCGCAGCGACGACGATCGACAGCAGGCCGATGGTCTTGTACTGGCGTGCGAGATAGGCCTCGGCGCCCTGCTGAATGGCATTGGAGATCTTCTGCATCTCGGGCGTGCCGCGACTGCGGGACAGCACCCAGCGGGCCAGGAGGATCGCGAAGACCAGGGCAAGCGCGCTGGCGCCGATGACGACGTAGATGAGCGAGGACTGCGTTGGCGTCATGTTGCGTGAAAGGTGGGAATGCCTGCGAAGGAGACCGCCATGATCACCCGATCATCGCGGCGGAACACACGTTCACTTTTTGAGGATCCGCCATGGGACTGCGGCGTGGCGTCGGTCGAGACGGCCGAGCAGCTCATGCAGGAGACGGGGAAGCGGATGTGGCGTCGTCGGCAGGTGCCGGCGGCGTTTCAGAGGGAATCCCAAAATGTAGAGGGGGGCGTGGACTGCCGCTAGACCGGGCGTCCGCGCAGTGCGGATGGTGCCTGGATCAGAACTCGTAGCTGATCTGCGCCTTCATGCGCAACGGCGTTCCGTCGGGGCGCGTGCCAGGGCGGAATCGCGTCGCACGGAGCACGCTGGCCATGCGCCGGTTGTAATCGCCGTCACGGGTCTCGGAGAACTTGACGTCGAGCACCTTGCCGGTGGAATCCACGTCGAACTCCGCCACGAACTGAAAGCCCCTGACACTCTTAGGGGCGGGGAGCGGGGGGAGAAAGAGCTCGATGAGAGACGGCGGATAATTCGCCTGCGTGCCCCCCCCTGTTCCGGGCCCCGTTCCCGATCCGCGACCCGCCCCGATTCCCGCACCGACGCCGCCACCGCTGCCGGGTCCATTGCCGGTGGTTCCGTCGCGCCCGCTCCCCGCGCCAGCACCAGTGCTGGCGACCACCGCAACCGGCGCGGGACTCGCTGCGACATCCGGCGCCTTCGTGACCGGCACGGGTGGCGGCTGCACCTGCGGCGCGGGCACTGGTACCACGGCCGGCTTGGGAATGGGTGGCAGAACGGCAGGCGTGGGCACCGGATCTCGTGCAACACGCACATAGCGCAACGTCTCCCGCGCACTGGTCGCGCCGCTCGAGCCTCCCCCACCGCCACCAGCCGGCCCTGCACCGCCCGCCCCTTGCTCGATGCGGGTGATGGCCGTCTGCGCGAACACAATGGGCATCAACAGCAGTGCCAGGATCAGCGCATGCACCACCACGGACACGATCACGCCCTGCCGTCGTCCCTCGTCGCGCAGCGGAAGGCCGACCGGAACACGGTAGGCTGGGCGTACCGGAGGGTCATGCGTTCCGGCGTCGTCCGAAAACGTCATTGTGCACCATGATTCGGGTAGCAGGTCCTTCGCTTTGGCTCAGGACGACAAAAGCGCTCGAACGTTATACGGCGGACGACCCTCGAAAGGTTCGTCCGCCGTATGCCATCCTGCCGAGCGGGACGATTGGCCCGATCGGTTACTTTGCCGCGCCCGGGATGTCCTTCGGCGGCACGCCGATGACCTTGACTCCTGATCCACGCGAGATGTCCATCGCGTGGATGATCCGCTCGTACTTCACGTCGGGCGAGCCCTTCACGAAGATGATCTTTTCCGGGCGCGGATCATAGATCTCCTTGAGGCGACCGGCGAGATGCGACTCGTCGACTTTCTCGGAGTTGATCAGGTAATCCGTGCCCGTGACCTCGAGCACGATCTGGTTCGACTGCGATCCTGGCGGCGCGAGCGCCGGCGTGGGATCGGGCAACTGCACGTCCACCGTCTTTCGCATGGTCGGAAGTGCCGCCATGAAGATGATGAGCAGCACCAGCAGCACGTCGATCATGGGCGTGACGTTGATCTCGTTCGTCAGCCCGCCACTTCCACCTGAACTGAAAGCCATTGTCGGCGCCTCTAGGGTTTCGGTGGTTGAGCCTTCGAATCGCCAGCGACGGTGGAAACACCACGCTGTTCGCCGATGAGCCCGAGCACGCGAACGCCGTTCTTGGCCGCCATGTCCGTGGCGTCCACGACCTTCGAGTACAGGAGATCCTTGTCGGCCTTGAGGTACATCACCTTGTCCGTGGTCCGCGTATCGTAGATCCGCTTGATCTCGGCCTCGATGGCGGTCTTGGCGATGGGCTTCTTGTTCAGGTAGTAATTCCCATCGTGGTCGATGCCGAGGACCTGGTCGGTCTCCGCGTCTTCCGGATGGTCCTTCA
This sequence comes from Gemmatimonadaceae bacterium, assembly GCA_043758185.1. Taxonomy (GTDB): domain Bacteria; phylum Gemmatimonadota; class Gemmatimonadetes; order Gemmatimonadales; family Gemmatimonadaceae; genus AG11. Next base: position 3,543 of record JAYVNZ010000536.1, read on the forward strand.
GGTTCTGCCCCGTGGGCGGAACCGCGTTGAATCCAGCGAGCAGGGCGGGCGTGACCACCATGAAGATGATGAGCAGCACGAGCATGACGTCGATCATGGGTGTCACGTTCGGCTCTGCTTTCACGCCCCCGCCGCCGCCTGAGGACATTGCCATCGAGCTACCTCCTCAATGAGTAGACGCGGTCAGGTGATCGGCGCGTTGGCGCCAGACGACGCGTTGAACTCGCGGGTGAAGCGCGACCGGCCGAACTCGCCCGACACGCCCTTGATGAGATAGTCGATCATTTCCTTCGAGACGTAGGTCATCTCGACGGTGAGGTTGTCGATCTTGGTCTGGAAGTAGTTGTACGCCCACACGGCCGGAATCGCGACGAGCAGTCCGAGCGCGGTGGTGGCCAGTGCCTCGGAGATACCACCGCCGATGGCGGCGAGTCCGCCCGAGCCGGACTTCGACATGCCCTGGAACGCGTTGATGATGCCGATGGTGGTGCCCAGCAAGCCCACGAACGGCGCCGTGGCGCCCACCGTGGCCAGCACGGCGAGACCGCGCTTCAGGTTCGTGATCTCGAGCAGCATGTTGCGCTCGACCGCGCGCTCTGCCGAGTTGATGTCCGACACCGTGACCGAACCGTCCTGGATGAGCGGCTTCACTTCACCAAGCGCACCACCGAGCACGAGCGCGACATGCGACTTCTTGTAGCTCTCGGCCAGCTTGATGGCTTCGGTGAGGTTGTCTTCCTCGAGGAACTGCGAGAACTCCGGCGCGAACTTGATGGTTTCCTTCTGTGCCTTCCGGAGGCTCCACCACTTGGAGACCATCACGGTGAGCGAATAGATGGACATGATCGCCATGACGAAGACAATGCCCTTGGCGAAGCTGCCCATCGTGCTCCACATGTCCATCAACGAGAGATCCATTCTTTAAGTCTCCGGAGAAGTTATTCGCCCTTGCTGAGCGAGAAGGTGAACGGTTGCTGCACGAGTTGCTTGACCTTCTTGCCGCCCACTTCCGCCGGATAGAAGCGCATGTTGGGCAGCGCGTTCTTCACAGCCTGGGTGAACAGGTCGTGACTGGACTTGAGGACCTTGAACGTGCCGGCCTCGTAGCGTCCATCCGCATCGACGACGAACTGGGCGAGCACCTCGCCCTCCACGTTGGCGGAGCGGAGCATGTCCGGATACCGCAGGTTGCCCGTGCCGGGAATCTGCTGCACCTGCTTCTCCACCTGGAACTCGAAGTA
>JAYVNZ010000537.1:0-2412 GCA_043758185.1 Gemmatimonadaceae bacterium
GACACGTACACGCTGAGTGTGGCCGGCGCGTTCGTCGTCGTTGCATTGGAGGGCAGTCCGTACGCGCGCAGTTCGGGCCTGGTGACCGTGATGAACGCCGTATCAGGCCGATAGCCGACGGCCGACGCAATGATGGTATCGCCACCTGCGACAAGCCCGCCGAAGCCGAAGTACGCGTAGTTGGTGCTGGCCGCAATCGTCGGCGTACTCGTGCTGAGGCTCACGGTGCTCGCATGCCGCTGCGTGAGCGTCACCGGTACGGCGACTCCGCGGCTGTCCGGCGTGTACACATAGAAATCGGTGGCATTCCGATGCTGCCGCGCCCCGATGCGATAGTTCCGGAAGCTCATGCGCACGCTGACAGGATTCACCGTCCAGGTGGTGGAATCCATGGCATGTCCAGGCGCCGAGAAATAGATCTTCGCGGTGCCGGTATCCACCGCCGTGATGTGAATGTTCGACGGTGCGTAGTAGTACCCAGCCGGAATTACCACCGACGTATCCACCTTGATCTTGGTGGTGTCGCTCGAGCGCAACGTGATGGCAAGGCTCGCGAGGCGATTGTGCGCGCTGCCCAGCGAGTCCGTGACATAGAGACTCGCGGTCGTTGCAGAGTAGGCATTCAACGACCCGCCATACATTCGCAGCTTCGGCGACGTGACGATGATGGTGCTGGTGCTCGAAGTGTAGCCGGGCGCACTGACCGTAAGCGTTGAGGTCCCCGGCGCGCGACCGCGAATATCGAAATAGGCGTAATTCGTTCCGGCCGGGATGGTCACGGTGGAGTCAGTGGCCCCCTTCGTGGTGTCGCTATTGGTGAGCCGCACCACCAGCGGCGTGGCGATGGCGTTCGGGATGTAGACGTACTGGCCCGTCTCTACCTGACCTGCTCCCAGGTAGCGCGTCGAGTAACTCAGCGCCAGCGCAGGGCCCACCACGGTGTACTGCACCGAGTCCGCGAAATGACCGCTCGCTGTCACCCTGATCCACGCCGAGCCTCCAAGTCCACCCGGAATTACACGCGCCGTGCCAGTGTAATAGCTCCCCGCGGCTATCGTTGCAGTCGTGTCGACCACGCGCATCACGGTGGTGTCGCTCGACGACAGACGCACGATCAGCGAACTTGTCCGCGCATGTGCGGAGCGCGTGGAATCGGCAGAATAGACGTAGACATTCTGCGCCGGCGCGGTGGTGTTCAGCGTTCCACCACCGGACACAGTCAGCGCCGGCGTCGTGGTCACGACCGACATCGCGGTGGACGACCATCCGGAAGCTGTCACATTGATCGTCGCGCTGCCGGGCGTGCTACCATTGATCGCCCAGTACACGTAATTGCTTCCGCCCGGGATCACGACTGACGGCGCGACTGAGGCGACCGCCGTATTGGTGCTCACCAGACTCACGGTGAGGGGATTGGTGAGGCTGTTCGGGACATACACATACTCGCTCGGATCGTTTTGCCCTGCGCCGAGGCGCAGGAATGTCCTGTTGAGCGTCAGGACGGCGGCCGAGACATTCACGGTGGCCGGTGCACCAGTCACCCCCGCGGCCGATGGGGTGACAGTCGTACTCCCGCCCGCCACACCGCGAATTACCACATCTGCGGCGAGCTGTCCCGCCGGGATGAATGCCGGATCGGGAGAGACCGACGCGACGCCTGCAGTCCCGAATGCGAACGTGACATACGTGCCACCTGCAGGGGATGGATCCGACAGCAGCACCTGCGTGCTTCGCTGGTCGGTGGCGTTCATGCTGAAGTACGTCGTGGCCATGCGCAGGTTCGCCTGCACCGCCACAACAGAGGAGGTCGTGGCGTAGACGCTGCCCGCATCCACAGCGGTAATGCGCGTCGTGCCGGCGTTGCGGCCATTCAGCGTCGCATTGGCCGACGTGGTCCCAGCGGCAATCGTGACCGACGCCGTGCTCCAGAAGGCGAACGTATCCGCCACAGCCAGGTTCACCGTCACCGGCGTCGCGCTCGGCTTGCTCAGCAGGATGGGTATCGACAGTGCCGTCCCGCGGCCAATCCCGATGGTGTCACGACCAAAGGACAGGAGGGCGGGACCGCTGCCACTCACGGTGATCACGGCGGTGTTTGACGTGATGCCACCGGCGGTCGCCGTGATGTTCGCCGAGCCGTTCGCAACGCCAGTCACGAGGCCGCTCGACGCACCAACGGTCGCGATCGTCGCGGCCGCCGACGAGTATGTGAAGCTGCCTCCCGAGATGTAGCGATTGTTCGCATCCTTGCCGCGCGCCAGCATGGACGTGGTGCCGGAGATGGCCACGGTGGCGGTGGCGGGCGTCAGTTCGACACCCGCAAGCACCTGCGACACGTTGAGCGTGGCCGTGCCCAGTACGCCTTGCGCACTGGCCTGGATACTCGTGATTCCATTCGCCGCCGAGGTCGCG
>JAYVNZ010000538.1:0-3250 GCA_043758185.1 Gemmatimonadaceae bacterium
CGTCCGGACGCCAGCAGGGGGATCGCCGCATTCGAGGCGCTGCTCGAGATGGCGCCGGAGGAGCAGACCGCGCTCATCAACCTCGCCGTCCAGCTCGAAGCGCGAGGCGAGGATGCCCGGGCAGAGGCGCTTTACAGGCGTTCCATTGCAATCGACACCTCCACGTTCCAGAGCCAGCTTGGCCTGGCTCGCGTCCTCACCAACCAGGGCAAGCTGGATGAGGCAACGCGCGTCATCGCAGCGGGCGGGCGCCGTATCCCGCGCTCGAAATTTCAATTCGACTGGGCTACGACAGTCATGCTTGCGGCAAATGGGAAGCTGGATTCCGCGGCCAAGGTCGCGGCAAGCGCTCAGGGCGACACGAAGGATGCAACATCGAAGTCCTTGCTGACTGGCGTGCAGATCTCACTGGCTTCGGCGCGGGGCAAGCTGGCGGACGCCGAGCGGTCCTCGAAGGCGCTCGAGACGATCAACAGGGAAGCGGGGAGGCCCGGCAGGGCACTCTCCACCCGCCTCCGTGCGGTCATCCGAACGGCGTGGTACAAGGGCGATCGCGCCGCCGCCAGCCGGCAGCTGGATGAGGTGCTCAAGGCGAACCCCGTCGCCGCCATCAGCCCTATCGATCGGCCATTCGCGGCGCTCGCGGAGACGCAGGTCATTGTCGGCCGGATCGACGCGGCAAAGGCGACGCTCGCCGACCTTGGTCGCGCCTACGCCGCCTTGGGAACTGTGCCAGACACGAACATACGCTCGCACATCGAAGGCGTCATCGCCCTGGCTGAGAAGAAGTACGACCTCGCGGCTGCCAAGCTCCGCGAGCGGAGCATCGACATGGATTTCTCGTGCCTCAGCACATGCGTCCTTCCACAACTCGCCCAGGCGTACGACCTTGGCGGAAAGCCTGATTCGGCAATCGCGGTGTTCGAGCGGTATCTGCAGACCCGGCAGAGGACCCGCCTCACCACCGACGCCATGTTCCTGGGGCCCTCACTCAAGCGCCTTGGTGAGTTGTACGAGGCGAAGGGTGATCGCGAGAACGCCGCCAGGAACTACGCGCGGTTCGTCGAACTCTGGCGTGATGCAGACCCGGAGCTGCAGCCCTCGGTCAAGGACGTGCAGGGCCGGCTCGCACGCCTGCGGAGTGCTGAGCCAGTAAAGGGCGTCACGCCAGCACCCAGCTCACGGCCACGATAACGTCGCGGCACGTGAGTCGGGGAGTGTGCTATGGTCTCAGCAAGTTGTCGTCCTGAGCAAAGCGAAGGACCTGCTTGTCGCAGGTCAAGAGCACGTCCTTCGCTGCGCTCAGGACGACAGCCTGCTACGGCACCGGCCGGCCCAGCAGTGCATTCCACAGCAGGGGATACGTCGCCATGGTCTGCGCACGATACTGCGGCCGGAAGCCGTAGAGCACGACGTGCCCCTTGCCCCGCCGCACGTCAACCATCGCCGCCTTGCCTGCCAGCTTCGGTGCGCCGAGCAGCCAGCCTGACATCAACGGATCGACGCCGGCCGCTGGGTAGCGCGCTACCACTGACGCACGCGTCGAATCCGTGACCGTGAAGGCCGGCGATCCCTCGAACCACACCGCCTGCTCCGGCGCCGTGTAGCCCGCTGCGAGCGGGTTGGACTTGTCGATCACCACGCGCAGCAGAGAACCGGGCGAGTAGAAGTCGTTCGACCGAATGCCCGCGAGTTCGTTCTTCACCGGCAGGTCCAGCGCCTCGATGGCGTAATTGCTCGACTCGTTGAACGCCAGCACCGTTCCGCCATTGTCCACGAACGCACCGAGCGCCGCCGCACCGGGCGCACCCACGCCTCCCTTGAGCGAATCGGGGTAGGCGCCAATCGGCCCGCCCTCGATCGCACGTCCCCGCTGATCCGGGAGGATGATGGCATCGAACCGCGCACCGAGATTGCCGGCGCGAATGTCCCTCGCGGAAATGGTCGTGAAGGGAATCTTGTACTGGTCGAAGATCCATCGTGTCCAGCCTTCATCCATCGACGGCAGCGCATTCGCGAAGATCGCGATGCGGCGTGCCTTGCTGTTGGAGAGTCCTGTTGCAATCCACGTGGTGGCCGCAACCGGCGCCAGCGGCCTGGCCTCCACCGTCACGGGCTCGGCGATCATGGCGACGTCGAATCCAAAAAGCAGGGGCAGCGTGTGTGCCACTACATCGTACGGCCGCTTGGGTGGACCGCCCGGATACTCATGGAGGTCAGGATAATGCTGAGTCTCGAGTAGCGTTTTCGCAAAGCCGCCGTATGGCTGCGCTGTGTTGATGAGGTAGCTGCCAGCCGGAAAGCTTTTGCCGCCCGCCGAGAATCCCACGGATGCGCGACGGATTTCCACCTGGCCGCGCTGGAGGATTCGCAGTGCCGAGTTCACCGCCGTGTCGCGCGCGGGCTGGGCAGGAATCACGATCGTAGCCGGCCAGTCGCTGCGACCAACAGCCTGGTTGCCCTGCACGCTGTGCCGCTGGACCGCGCTGTAGCTGGACAGCCACAGCGCCCGGTCGTCTGCCGCCTGCGCCAGCAGTGCCCACGACGCAGCAAGCTGGTACTTCACGATGTCGCCCACGGTCCACACGCCCCCACGCCACCGCGTGAGGAAATCCACGCCGGTCACCTTGGGATCAACGTTGTAGCCCGATTGCAGCGTCTCGAACGGCACCGTGATCGGCGACGCAAGCGAGGCACTCGCCGTTTCGGTGAGGATGCGGATGGCGCCGTGATAGTGCTGGTAAGCGCGCGCCGGAGTCCAGGCGTCGTACGACGTGTTGTTCGCCACGCCGACGAGCCCCTGGAGCGTGAGTCGCCACGTCATGGACTTGCCCATCTGCGCCACGCCGGCCGCGAGGATGGGGTCGATGTTGGGCTCGATGGGATCCATGTACGGCGGGATGAAGATGCGCGTCCCGTTGGAACCCTGCTGGTGGATGTCGTTCACGATCTGCGGGTGCCACTCGCTGTACAGCGAGTCGATCACCATCTGCGTCTCGACCTGCGTGAACGCATACCAGTCGCGATTGTTGTCGTGGCCCGTGTAGTAATGGTAGAGCGTTGGCGGCTGACTTCCCTCCCACGCGGTGCCAAGCGAGCTGCGGTACCAGTTGCCCACGATGTCCACACCATCGGGATTGAGCGACGGCACCAGAATGACGACCGTGTTCTTCCGAATGGAGCGTGCGTCCTCGTCTTCCGACGTCGCGAGCTTGTAGGCCAGAGTGAGCGGCGTGAGGATGCCGCCCAC
>JAYVNZ010000539.1:0-7780 GCA_043758185.1 Gemmatimonadaceae bacterium
ACCTTGGCGTGTCGCAGGTCGCGGGAGACTTCCACGGCTGTGACCGTGACGAGGCCAAGGATGCGGGGATCCTTGACGTCGTTGGCGAGAAAGGTGGCGATCTCCTCGCGCATCGCGGCTGCAACGCGGTCGGAGCGATGGTGGTCAGGCGACACGGATAACGTCCAGTGCGGGAAGGCCGTGCGCAGGGAACTGGTCCGGAGAGGACCAGCCACCCTGGCTCGGCAAACCGTCGTCAGCTCTGGGGAGCCGACTCGAGTGTGCGCGCGATCTCTTCCGTGCGGTAGCACTCGATGCGATCGCCGACCTTGAGGTCGTTGAAGTTCTCGACGCCGATACCGCACTCGAAGCCCTCGCGAACTTCCTTCACGTCGTCCTTGAAGCGACGCAGCGAGTGGATGGTGCCTTCATACACCTCGACACTGTCGCGGATGATGCGGACGCGACCATCGCGGCGAATGATGCCGCTGCGCACTGCGCAACCCGCGATGAGCCCGATCTTCGGCACCTTGAACGTCTCGAGCACCTCCGCCTCGCCCAGCACGACCTCGCGCTGTTCCGGCCGCAGCATGCCTTCGAGCGCGGAGCGCACGTCGGCCACCGCCTCGTAGATGATGCGGTAGAGCTTGATGTCCACATTCTCGCGCTCCGCGGCGGCCCGGGCATTGTTGTCCGGACGCACGTGGAAGCCGATGATGATGGCCCCGGATGCGCGGGCGAGGAGGATGTCGCTTTCCGTGATGGCACCGACACCGCGGTGCACCACCTCGACCTTGACCTCGCTCGTGCCCAGCTGGCTGAGCGCGTCGGCAAGGGCTTCCGCCGGACCGCCCTGATCCGCCTTGATGACGATGCGGAGCGAGCGGACTTCGCCCGTGGTGCTCTGCGCCATGAAGTCTTCCAGCGTGACGCCACCGCGTGTGGTGCGGCGGCTCTTCGCTTCGCGATCGAGCCGCTCGCGGCGCTGCGCCACTTCGCGCGCCGCACCGGCATCCTCAACCACGAGCAACTGGTCGCCCGCCATGGGAACGCCGGCCATGCCCAGCACCTGCACCGGAATGGCGGGCCCGGCGGACTTCACCGCCTTGCCGCGCTCATCGAGCAGCGCGCGAACGCGGCCCGAGAACATGCCAACGATGAAGTCATCGCCGACCTTGAGCGTGCCGCTCTGTACGAGCACCGTGGCAACCGGACCCTTTCCGGCGTCGAGCTGCGCCTCCACCACTGTGCCGGTAGCCCGCTTGTTCGGGTTCGCCTTGAGTTCCAGCAGGTCCGCCTGGAGGAGGATCTGCTCGAGCAACTGGTCGATGTTCGTGCCTTTCTTTGCCGAGATTTCCATGCTGAGCGTGGTGCCGCCGAACTCCTCGAGCACGACGCCGTGCTGGAGCAGGTCCTGCTTCACCTTCATCGCATTGGCCTGCGGCAGGTCTACCTTGTTGATGGCCACGATCATCGGCACGCCGGCGTTCTTGGCGTGGGAGATGGCTTCGATGGTCTGCGGCATGACCGCGTCGTCCGCGGCCACCACCAGGATGACCTCGTCGGTGACCTGGGCACCGCGCGCGCGCATGGCCGTGAAGGCTTCGTGACCCGGCGTGTCCAGGAAGGTGATCATCCTGCCACCGGCCAGCTCCACGTGATACGCGCCAATGTGCTGCGTGATGCCACCCGCCTCGCCAGCGACCACGTTGGCCTTGCGGATGTAGTCGAGCAGCGACGTCTTGCCGTGATCGACGTGGCCCATGATGGTGACGATCGGGGGCCGCGACACCAGCTCTTCCGGCAGGTCTTCCGCGACGGTGCCGACTTCCTCAGCCTTGTATTCATCCTCGCGCACCGCCTGGAACCCGAACTCGCCAGCGACGATCTCGATCTGGTCGAAGTCGAGGCGCTGGTTGACCGTGATCATGAGGCCGAGGTTCTTGAACGCGAAGCCGACGATTTCCGTGGGCGACACCTTCAGGATCTGCGCGAGCTCGCTGACCGTGATGAACTCGTTGACGCGCACGAGCTTCTTCTCGCGCTCCACCTCGGCCACACGCATGGCCTCGGCCTCTTCGCGCATGCCGCGGCGATCCGTGCGGCCGCCGCGCGTGGGTGCACCACGCATGGAGGCCATCGTCTTGGCGATGTTGGCATCCACGACTTCCTGGTCCACCGAGCCCCGCTTGCCCTTCTTGCCGCGGCTGCGAGCCGCGGCACCACCGGCACCGGCACCGGCGCCAGCCGTGGGCGGATTGCCCGAGGGCGGGCCGCCGCCAACGGGCGGGCGACGATCATCGCGCCGCGTGGGTCCACCAAATCCGCCGGGCGACGCGGAGGCGACTGGTCGTGGCGGGAACGGCGACCCTGACGAGGCGGTACGTGGACGCGGCGCGCCGGGCGTGATGGGCCGCGGACGCGGACGATCGCTGCCTGCGGACACTGTGGTGGGCGACGGGGGCGCGCTGGCGCGCGGCACTTCAGTCCTTGCGAATTCCCCTGCGGCCGGGCTCGTGCTGGATGACTCGGCTGCCGGTACCGCCTCAGCTGCCGCGATGTCCTCGCGCGCCGCACTCTGGAGTTCTTCCGCCTGCGCCCGCGCTTCGGCAGCGCGTGCAGCGGCGATCTGCTCGGCGCGCGCGACCGCTGCAGCCGCCTCGACCGCCTCTCGCTGTTCGCGCTCTGCTCGCTCGGCGGCGTGCGTGGCCTCGACGGCATCCGTTGCAGCCTGCTCGGCGGCGGCGACTTCCGCTGCAGCCGCTACGTCGGCCGCCTTGCGGCGCCGGCGCACTGGCTCACCACCGGCCGCCTCCGGAGTGGCGACGGGCGTGGGCTCGGGTGCAGCCGCGACGGCAGCGCCGCGACGGCGGCGCGCAGGTGCGGCTGGCGCTGCCTGCTTCTGTGCGCGCTCGCGCTTTTCGCGTTCCCAGCGCGCGCGGACGCGCGACACCTGGTCATCAGTCAGCGGGCTCAAATGGCTGCGCACGGGAACGTCCATCTGACGAAGCAGGCCCTGCACTTCGTCCACCGGAATCCCAAACTCGACGGCCATGTCAGTAACGCGAAGCTTGCTCAAACTGCCTCCTGTGGGGCTCCCTCGGAGCCCGATTCCACTAGCGCGCGAATGCCTTTCGCGAGCTGCCGATCAACGATCCCGACCACTGCCGTGGATTCACGCCCCACGGCGGCGCCGAGCTCTGCGGCACTAGGAACTTCCACGAATCTAACGCGCCTGGCTTTCAGGAGCGGGACGATCTTGTCGATACTGTGACGCGACGCATCGGTGGCAACCACCGCGAACGCCACCTTGTCCTTCTTGGCACCTTCACGCACCTGCTCCACCCCCACCACCGCACCGCGACCTCGCACGCCGAGCCCGACCAGTCGAAGCAGCTTGGCCTGATCCATCGCGGAGAGGGTCACCCTGCCGAGCCATCCTTCACCGGCGTCTTGCCGGCATCGGAGACGGCATCCTCGGTGGTGAGTTCGTCGAGGAAGGCGATGATGCGATCCGCTTCCTGCGGCGCAATCCCGGCGAGACGAAGGAAATCGTCGCGCTCGAGATCGATGATGTCGTTCAGCGTGCGATAGCCGGCCTCGTTGAGCACAGCCACCGTGCCCGGGTTCATGCCCTCGAGGTCGGACAGCGCGACATCCGCGGCCTCCTCGGTCTCCGCCTCATCAGGCAGCGGAGCAAAGAGCTGCTCCCCGCCGCCCTTTTCCAGCCACTCGCGACTGGAATAGAGGTCGATCTTCCAACCCGTGAGTTCGGATGCGAGACGAACATTCTGGCCGTTGCGCCCGATGGCCAGCGAGAGCTGATCCTCGTCCACCACCGCCTGGATGGTCTTGCTGACGCCGTCGCTGAACACGCGCGCCACCTTGGCCGGCGCGAGCGCGAGCTTGGCGAAGCGCTCGGGATCGGACGACCACGGCACGATGTCGATGCGCTCGCCGCCCAGTTCGTTCACCACGGTCTGCACGCGCGAGCCCTTGAGGCCCACGCATGCGCCGACCGGATCGATCGAGTCGTCGCGCGAGAACACGGCAATCTTGGTCCGACTGCCGACTTCACGTGCAGTCGCCCGGATCTCGACGATGTTCTGCTGGATTTCCGGTACCTCGAGCTTGAAGAGCGCCTTCACGAACAATCCATCGGCGCGACTGAGGATGAGGCGCGGCCCCTTGGGCGTTTCCTCGACGCGCTTGAGCACCGCGCGCACCGGTTCGCCCTGGTGGAAATGCTCGCGGTGATTCTGCTCGCGGTACGGGATGATGGCTTCGGCTTCGCGAAACTTGTTGAGCATCACCACCAGCTTGCCGCGCTCGATCTGCTGGATCTCGCCGGAGAGGAGGTCGCCAACGCGCGACGCGAATTCATCGCGAATCTTGGTGCGCTCACCTTCGCGGACCCGCTGGATGATGCGCTGCTTGGCGGCCTGGATGGCGGCACGACCGAAGACGCTGAAGTCGAGCGGCTCTTCCATGACGTCGCCGGCCTCGAAGCCTTCGTCGAACAGCTTGGCCTCTTCGATGGAGATCTCGCGCGCGGGGTCCTCGACGACAGCCACGACCGTCTTGAGTACGGTGATCTTGATCTCACCCTTGGCGTCGTCGATCTCGACTTCGGCCTGCACGGTTGGGCCATACTTCTTTGCGAGCGCGGCCATGAAGCCGTCCTGCAGAAGCCCGTAGAGCTCCGTCCGGTCGAGCTGCTTGGTATTCGACAACTCGCGGAACGCCGCCAACATCTCTGCGGAACTGACCATCAAGAACCTCGCTGAGAAGGATTGCCGCTGCGGGCAACCCGTGACCTGTCATCAAGAAAAGCGGAACGCCAGTCGTGCCTCCTTCACCGCCGCGAGTGGAATTGTCTTCTCCTCGCCGCGCTCAGGGCGTAGCGTGACCGCTGCCTGTGCATCATCCCCCTCGACCGCGAGGATTTCTCCTTCCAGCCGTCCCCCGAAATCGGGAGCGAGCACGCTCGCCCACCGACCGACAAAGCGTCGCCATTCGGCGGAGGTCCGCAAGGGACGCTCGCCTGGTGACGACACCTGCAATACATACCGCTCTGACACGAGCCCGCCGCCATCCAACCGCGCCTCGATGGCTCGCGAGGCACGCGCGCAATCGTCGACGGTCACTTTCTGACCATCACGCCTGTCGATGCGAACCTCGAGCACCGGGCGCGAGCGCGTGCCCCCTTGCCGAACCTCGACGAGATCAAAAGAAATGTCGTCAAGCTCTTTGGCGACAACACGTTCCAGCTCTTCGTTCATGTTGTCTCTAGGGACCGTCTGGCAATAAAAAAATGTGGGGAGCGTCCCCCACATTCTGCAACCGGCCGTGAAGCCGGTCACGCATATAAAGTATCGTGATGGCCCGAACGGGTCAAGGACAGTCCGACAGTCTGACGGTCTGACCCGGGCGGCCGGCTGCGCCGGCGCCCTCGTCTGACAGCGAATCGTTCCGTCATTCAGTCATGAGCGACACAACTGGGTCGTATGGCGAATGACGAGGTGGTGTGGCTCATGACTGTCGTGCAGATCGACCCGCTGTCAGACGAGCGAGCGCGAAGCGCGACGCGGGTCAGACTGTCAGACTGACGGACTCGCCAGGATGACGCCCAGTTGCCGGCCGGCGTCGCCCGCGCGGTGCGAAAAAAACCGGTCGTTGTCACAGCGCGTGCACAGGGCGCTCAGCGAGATGTGTCGCACGCCGAGGGCACGGGCCTGGTCCGCGATGAGGGAGCGCAGATCCACTGTCTCCTGTGTCGTGACATGTCGACCCGTGAGCTGGCCATACACATCCGGACTGACTTCGTAGCATCGGCCGCAGATAGCGGGTCCGCAGTGCACGCGGAGATCGCCTGCCTTCAGGCCCAGCGCGGTGAAGCGGGTGATTGCCCGCGCCGTGATGCCGGCCGCGGTGCCGCGCCACCCCGAGTGCAGCGCCGCCGTTGCGCCGGTGGGATGCGCCACGAAGACCGGTACGCAGTCCGCGACCGTGACCGCCATGGCGGTGCCTGCCGCAAGTGCGAGGTGGCCGTCAGCCTCCTCGCCCCTGAGCCAGCCTCGCCACGTGCCCCCATGCTCGACGATGGTGCTGCCGTGCACCTGCGTTGCGGTGGCGAGGCGCGCGTGGCCCAGTGCGAGGCGAAGGGCAGACCAGCGCGCCATCACGTCTCGCACGGGCTCGTCCGAGCCCATGCCGAAGCTGCCCATGCGGCGTCCGGTGGTGAACGCACGCACCCCGAACTCGGCAAAGGAGTCGACGCCTTCTCCCCCGTCGCTGATGTCCCGCGCCGACGCGGACACGTTACTTCGTCCGGCGATCCTCGACCCGTTCGATCTGGGCGCCGAGCGCGCGGAGGCGCTCGTCGATCCGTTCGTAGCCGCGCTCGATCTGGCCCACATTGTCGATCTTGCTCTCGCCTTCCGCGCAGAGGGCGGCAAGCAGCATCGCCATACCGGCGCGAATGTCCGGCGACTCCACCCGTCCGCTATGCAGCTTGGTGGGGCCTACCACGACGGCGCGGTGCGGATCGCAGAGCACGATGCGCGCGCCCATGCCGATCAGCTTGTCCACGAAGAAGAGGCGCGACTCGAACATCTTTTCGTGGATGACGATCACCCCGCTGCACTGTGTGGCCGTGACGAGCGCGATGGACATGGTATCGGCCGGGAAGGCCGGCCAGGGCTGATCCTCGAGCTTGGGTACCGCGCCGCCCAGGTCACTGCGGATGACCATCTCCTGGTCGGCGGGAATGACGAGGTCCTCGCCCTCAACCCGACACACGACGCCGAGTCGCTCGAAGCCCATGAGCGTGGAGCGGAGGTGCTCGACCCCTGCCTTCTCGATCGTGATCTCGGAGCGCGTGACCGCGGCGAGTCCGATGAACGACCCGACCTCGATGTGGTCGGGTCCGATCTCGTAGGTGCAGCCGTGGAGCGGGCGCCCCCCGTGGATGCTGATGGTGTTGGTGCCGACCCCCTCGATGCTGGCGCCCATGGCCGTGAGAAACCGGGCGAGGTCCTGCACGTGCGGTTCTGACGCGGCGTTGCGCAGCACGGTGGTGCCCTCGGCCAGCACGGCGGCCGCCAGCGCATTTTCCGTTGCGGTCACGCTGGGCTCGTCGAGGAACACGTCGGCGCCCTTGAGCTTCTTGGCCTTGAGGATGAATGCGTCCTTCAGCTCGAAGGATGCGCCGAGCTGCTCAAGGGCCAGGAAGTGCGTGTCGACGCGGCGGCGGCCGATGACGTCGCCCCCCGGGGGGGGAAGGATGAGCTCACCGCAGCGGGCCAGCAGCGGGCCCGCCAGCAGGATGGAGGCGCGAATCTTCTGGCAGAGGACGGGATCGAGTTCGGCGGCCCGTACCGACTTGGCGTGAATGGTGAGGGCGTTCCGGCTGGTCCACTCGGCACTCGCGCCGACGGACTGGAGAAGCAGCACCAGCGTCTCCACGTCCTTGATGCGCGGCACGTTGGTGAGGTGGATGGGCTCGTCGCAGAGCAAGGCGGCGGCAACGATGGGGAGCGCGGCGTTCTTGTTGCCCGAGGGGCGGATGCGTCCGGCGAGGCGATGGCCTCCCTGAACGACGTACTGCATGGCTGGCATGAGTGTCGTGCGAGTGGTCGATCCGTGGGCGATGTGCCCGCGGTGGGCTGGCCGGAAACTTCCCCTGCGCGTGCGGGGGGGTCAAGCGGACGCGGCGAGCTATGCACTGTTCGCGCCGCGGCGGCAGAGCGGCGCGCCCGCGTGACACGCGCGCCAATTCGGGCCTCGGGTTGACAGTGGC
>JAYVNZ010000540.1:0-4499 GCA_043758185.1 Gemmatimonadaceae bacterium
GTCCGGCGTGTCCGGGATGCGACTGCTTGTCGTCTTCGACAGGCACGGTGCGCATGGATCCGGGTCGCTCGGCCCACGTCGCGCATTCTGCGCGCTGGGCGAGCGGGGAGACGGTACGTGGGCGCACGAATACCCGCAACAGGTCGGACAGTCTGACGGTCTGGCCCGCATCGCGCTGGGCGCTCGCTCGTCTGACAGCGGGTCGATCAGTATGACAGTCATGATCTGCACATAAGGGTCGTGCGCCACACGACCCGGTTGTGTAGCGCATGACTGTCGTACAGACCGACCCGCTGTCAGACGAGGGCGCCGGCGCAGCCGGCCGCCCGGGTCAGACTGTCAGACCGTCAGACTGGTCTATCGTTCTTCCGATTGGCCAAACAGCAGCTCCACCTCTGGCCGGTCGTCCGCGGGGCCGATCACATACACGTAATCGCCCGCCTCGATGCGCGTAAATCCCGACGGCGCAATCAGCGCGCCCTTCCGCTCCAGCATGCTCACGGCGGCCCCCTTCGGAAACGGGATCTCGGAGATGAGCGCGCCATTCACGGCAAGGTGCGGCGAAATGAAGTACGCGCGCAGCTCGTCGCCACGCGGTGCGCGTGCGTCAACCTCGATGGAGGCCTTGGGCGGAGGAGGCGCGGCGGATTCCATGCGCAGCAGCCGCGTGACCCAGGGCACCGTGGCACCTGGCACGATGGCCCCCACCACCACGATGAGGAACACGAGGTCGAACAGCTCCCGCGCACCGGTCACGTTGGCCATGACCGGAATGGTGGCCAGGACGATGGGCACGGCACCGCGCAGCCCCACCCAGCCGACGTAGGCCGACTCCCGCCAGCGATAGCGAAAGGGAAGCAGGCAAAGCATGGCAACCACGGGACGCGCCACCACCACCAGGAACAGCGCCAGGCCAAGGCCGGTTTCCGCCGCTTCCCACACGCGCGATGGGTAGACCAGCAGGCCAAGGAGCAGGAACATCAACACCTGGCTCAACCACCCCAGTGCGTCGTGCACCCGTCGTACGCCCACGGCATGCGGCAACGCGCCACTTCCCAGTACCACGCCCGTCACGTAGACCGCCAGGAAGCCGCTTCCGTGCAGAAGCGACGTGAGCCCGTACGACAGGCACGCGATGGCCAGCGTGAATGCGGGATAGAGTCCCGCCGCCGGAAGCCTGATGTGCAGCATGACCCAGCGGGCGACGTACGCGATGCCCGCACCAGCCAGCACGCCTACCACCAGCTCGACGCCGACTTCGGCTGCGAGTGCCAGCGGCTTGACCGCGCGCCCCGCGACCAGCGCGGCTGTGAGCGCGGTCGTCAGGATCACCGCCATGGGATCGTTCAGTCCGGACTCCACCTCCAGCGTGAGTCCCACACGCTGGCGCAGGCGCGTACCGCTCGCGGAGAGAACGGAGAACACGGCTGCGGCATCCGTGGACGACACGATGGCCCCCAGCAGCAACGCCTTCGGCCAGGCCACGCCAATGGCATGCGCGGCGGCCGCCACCAGGCCGGCCGTCGCCACGACGCCCACGGTCGCGAGCATCGCCGACGGGGCCAGGACGGACCGCGCGGCAGCGAGCGACGTATTCAGCCCGCCGTCGAACAGGATCAGCACCAGGGCCGTGGTCCCGAGGCGGAACGTGAAGTCGTAGTCATTGAAGGGGATGTGCCCAATCCCCTCGCGGCCTGCCAGCACGCCCACCAGCAGGAACAGCAGGGCCACGGGAAGGCCAAGCCGAGCGGAGGCTCGGCTCAGCGCCACACTGGTGGCGAGCAACAGGCCGAACGCGGTGAGCAGCACCGCGGTGGCCATCGGCTCGCCGGCTGCCATCAGTCCTTCTCGGGCGGACGCGCGCGGGTCAGCCGCTCACCCTCGAGCCGGCGCCAATCCGCAATCTTCCTGTGGTCTCCGCTCAGGAGGACGTCGGGCACCACATGCCCCCGGTACTCGGGGGGCCGCGTATAGCTCGGCGCAGAGAGTCCGCGTTCCCAGAAGGAATCGCCATACGCGCTCTCCGGATCGCTCATGGCACCCGGGAGCAGCCGCACCGTGGCGTCTATCACGGCCAGGGCCGCTGGCTCGCCACCGCTCAGCACGAAGTCGCCGAGCGAAAGCTCCTCGGTGGCGAGATGATCCGCGACACGCTGGTCCACGTCCTTGTAGTGGCCGCAGAGAAGGGTGAGGTGCTCGCCCGCCGCGAAGCGGACGGCGTCGCCCTGGGTGAAGCGGCGGCCACGGGCACTCATGAGCACGATCGGCGAGGTGACACCGAGTGATTCCACTGCCTCGAAGAAGGGGGCGGGTTTCATCACCATGCCGGGGCCGCCACCATACGGCGTGTCGTCCACCGTGCGATGGCGATCATGCGTGTGGTCGCGCAGGTCCACCACGTTGAACGTCACCGCACCGGCGGATGCTGCGCGCGCGGGAATGCTGAGCCCCAGCGGCGTGGCGAAGAAGTCCGGAAAGATGGTGACGACGTTGATGATCACTCGAGCAACCCGTCGGGCGGCGTCACGACAATGACGCGCGCCTGCTTGTCCACGGACGCGATGGTCTGGTCATCGTACAGCAGGAGCACCGTTTCCCCATCGCGCGGCTCGGTGCGGCGGACGTCGAGTGCCAGGCCTTGCGGCAGCTCATAGAGTTCCTCGATGATGCCAACGGGCTGGCCTCCGGCGAGTTCCACGCGCATGCCGATGAGGTCGTGCAGGTACACCTCGTCGTCGGCGGGCGGCGCGACTTCCTCGGCCGGAAGCAGCAGGTATCGCCCGCGCCATAGCTCGGCTGCATTGCGCTCAGGCACTTCGTCGAAGCCCACGAGGATGCCCTCGTTGAATGCGCGCACCGAGCGCACGTGCAGCTCCTGGCGAGAGGGGCTGATGTCGCCGGATGCGGTGCCCGCGAACACGCGGCGGCCGGGGGTGAAGACCGCGTCGGGCGCATCGGTGATGACTTCCACGACGACCTCGCCGCGAATGCCGTGCGCCTTGCGGACCCGTCCGACGATGATGAATTCGGGAGACGTCATGAGATGCTTGCTGGTGAACGCAAGGAAGGACCTGCCTTCCCTTGAGAGAAGCAGGTCCTTCCCTTCGCGCTGCTCAAGGGCAGGCGCTACGCTCAGGACGACGGGGAGTTACGCGTCTTCCTTATTCTCGCCAACCGGCACGGCCGAGGCCTGGAGCTTGGAGGCAAGGCGCGTTTCGTGGCGCTGCTTCAGGAGACCGGCCTTGCGGAGCAGCGAACGGACGGTGTCCGTGGGCTGCGCGCCGACGTTGAGCCAGTGGTTGACCCGGTCCGCGTCGAGGTTGAGGGCCTTATCGCCCGTGCGGGGCTGGTACTGGCCGACGATCTCGATGAACTTGCCGTCGCGGGGGCTCTTGGAGTCGGCAACAACGATACGGTACATGGGGGACTTCTTCCGGCCAACGCGGCGGAGGCGAATCTTGACTGCCATGGGTGGATCTCCTGAATGGGGCACTGCTGGGCTCATCGCGCATCCGGCGTTTCCGGACCGCACCCGGTGCTGCGCACAGTCAGACAGTCGGCCAGGATGACAGTCGGACAGGACAGCCTCTGAAGGTAACTACCTGAGGCCGCCGAACATACCCGGGGGCATCCGCATCTTTCCGCCGCCCCCGCCCTGCGCGCCTCCGGCCACCTTCTTCATCATTTTTTGCATCTCGCGGAACTGCTCCAGCAGCCGGTTGACCTCGCTGATGGGCCGCCCGCTCCCCTTGGCCACGCGGGCGCGGCGCGATCCGTTCATGACGTCGGGCTTCTTCCGCTCCGCCCTGGTCATGGAGAGGACAATGGCCTCCATGTGGCGCATGCGCTTCGGATCCGCGTCCTTGACCTGCTTGAGCATCTTGGTGTTGACGCCGGGCATCATCTTGAGCAGCCCCTCGAGTGGGCCAAGTTTCTCGATCTGCCGCATGGCGGTGAGGAAGTCCTCGAGGTCCATGCCCTCCTTCCGGACCTTCCGCTCCATCTTCTTCGCTTCGTCGGCATCGAATGCGCCCTGCGCCTTTTCCACCAGCGACACGATGTCGCCCTGCTGGAGAATGCGGCCCGCCATGCGGTCGGGATGGAAATCCTCGAGGGCATCGGTCTTTTCGCCGACGCCGATGTACTTGATGGGCTTCTTGAGGACGCCGTAAATGGAGAGCGCGGCGCCACCGCGGGCATCGCCGTCCATCTTCGTGAGGATCACGCCCGTGACGTTGAGCCGCGCGTCGAACCCCTGCGCGATCTTCACGGCATCCTGTCCCGTCATGCCGTCGGCCACGAGGAGGATCTCATCGGGCTTGATGGCCTCCTTCAATCGCTCCAGCTCGGCCATCATGCCGTCGTCGATCTGGAGGCGACCCGCGGTGTCCACGAGCACCACGCGATCGCGCGCGCGGCGCGCCACGTCGATGCCGGCCTTCGCGATCTTCACGACGTCCGTTTCATTCCGCTCGGCATAAACGGGAATGTCAAGCTGC
>JAYVNZ010000541.1:0-5927 GCA_043758185.1 Gemmatimonadaceae bacterium
GTCGATCGCAGAACCGCGGCGTCAGTAACCCCACCGCTGCGCAAAGGCAGCGAGCGTCTCCGTCGCACGGTCGATCTCGTCGAGCGGAATGTACTCCTCCGCGGCGTGCGCGAGCGAGATGTCGCCGGGTCCGAAACAGATCGCCGGGATGCCCGCCGCATTGAGCAACGCGGCATCCGTCCAGGCAGACATGCCCTTGATCGCGACTGATTCGCCGAGCCCTTCCAGGGCGTGCGCGAGCTCACGCACGACGGGCGCGTCCGCAGCCACGTCACTCGGCCCTTGCGAAACGAGCAGGCGCACTTCCGCCGAGAAGTCTGCGCGCCGCGAGCGCACCGCGGCGCAGGCACGGTTCACCTCCGCGAGCACGTTGTTCGGTGTCTCGCCGGGCAGGGTGCGGCGCTCGATCGTGAGTACGCACTGGTCGGGATACGTGGACATGCCTCGTCCGCCAGTGATGAGCGATGCGTGCAGGGAGGCGCGTCCAAGCAACGGATGGGTGACCTGCGGCAGCACCTCCGTTTCAACGCGATCGAGTTCCGCCAGCAACAAGCCCATGTGTCGAACGGCATCGATGCCCAGATCGTACCGGCTTCCGTGCGCGGCACGGCCCGCGACGGTGATCTCCACCCACACGAAGCCGCGATGTGCGGGCATGATCGCGAGCCGCGTGGGTTCAGCCACGATGGCGCAGTCCGCGCGAATGCCGCGTGCGAGCAAGGCACGCGTGCCGAGACTTTCATATTCCTCGTCGGCCACGGCGGCGATGATGATCTCCCCCCGCGTGCCGGCCTGCGATGCACGCCACGCCGCGGCGCACATGGCGGCAATGCCGCCCTTCATGTCCGCGGCGCCGCGTCCGTAGAGGCGGCCATCACGCTCTTCGGCGTCGAACGGAGGATGGACCATTCCCTCCACGTCCACCACGTCGAGGTGCCCGTTGAACATGACCGACCGGCCGCCCCGCGGTGTGCCGATCCGCGCGACGAGGTTGGGCCGCCCGGGAGCGACGTCTTTCAGGTCCGTATGAAAGCCCCACGCGTGCAGCACCGCGCGGAGGGCATCCGCGCACGCATGCTCTCCCGGAGCGCCGGCTGAAAGCGTCGGGTTCCTGGAATCGATCCGTACGAGTTCACGGGCGAGGGCGCGTGCGTCGCCGGGAGCGATGTGTTCCATCATCCTGCGCACCTTGTTCGGGTCATGCAGCGTGTGCGGCAATCAGGGCGAATCCTGCCGTGTCCACCGCGAAGGTGATGCGGTCTCCCAGCGGCGCGAGTGCCTGCGCAAGCTCGTCTTCCCGCCCGTCTTCTGCAATTGCCACCACGCATCCCCCGCCCGAGGCACCGAGCGCCTTGGCGCCGAGTGCGCCAGCCCGTGCGGCCGCCGCCACGATGGCATCGATGCGTTCGGTGGGAATTGCCGGATGGAGCGCGCGTTGGTGAACCCAGTGTTCTCCCACCAGGTGACCCAGCGTCCCGATGTCGCCGGCCCGCAGCGCGACCGCCATTTCGGCGGCGAGTGATCGCATGCGGCCGAGTGCCGCCACGATGCGATGCTCGCCGGCGAGCAGTCCGTCGCGCACGGAGGTGATAGTGTTGCCCGAGACGCGCGACTCGCCTGTGTAGACGATGATACACCTGCGTGCGAGTGCCGCAGCGGTGTGGGAGGTGAGCGTGATTTGCTCGACGTCCACCGAGTTGCCGTCGAGTGTCAGCAACAACGCACCGCCGAACGCCGCGGAGAAGTGGTCCTGGTACCCTCCGGGCACCATCAATTCGTCGACTTCGGTTTCGCGACTCAGCGAGGCGAGGTGGTGGCGGGTGAGCGGCGTGTTGGCGAGCTCCGCGAGCGCTCCGGCGACGGCGACGCCGGCCGCAGACGAACCGCCCAATCCCGCGCCAACGGGAAAGTCATTCGAGATGGTGGCCGTTGCGCCGCGCACGGGCGATCGGCGTAATGCGGCGTTCACCAGACGGTCGGCGTCGGTATTCGCACCGTGATCTGCGCCATCCCCATGCGCGTTGACGGCAACAGTGGCGGTGGCGTAGCGCGCGATGGCCAGGTTGCATACCGCGCCGCCTTCCCGGGCGGGGTATGGGGGCACGTCCGTCCAACCGCCCCCGAAGTCGATGCGGGTGGGCGCCCGGGCAATGACCGCGCTCATATCAGTGCGGCTGGGCGCCGCACGGTGCTAGCGCTTCTTCTTGGCTGGCGTCTTGTGCTTGGCTGTCGGCTTTGGCTTGGCCGCCGCCTTGGCGCCCGACTTGGCCGACTTGCCGGACTTGGCAGCGGGCTTGGACGCCGCTCCCTTTGCGGGCTTGGCCGCAGGCTTGGCTGGATGCTTTGTCGCCGGCTTGGCGGGAGTGCGCTGTGCCGGCTTTTGAGAGGTAGCCTTGCCGGCGCTGCCCTTTGACGGGCTAGCCTTTGGGGTGGCGGCTTTCGCCGGCGCGTCCTTGGCTGCCGGTCTGGTTGGCGCTGCCGGCTTGGCGACTACGGCCGGCACGGGTGCGACAACAGGACGGGGGGTGGCGGGACGCAGGGAAAATGCGCCGGGCCGCTGAGCTGGAGCGGCGAGCATGGCGGCGGCATTTGCCGCTTCGCGTGCCGCCTTGTCGACCGCTGCCTTGTCGGCGGCGATCTTGGTTGCTGTCGGGCGTCCCTTTTCGCTCGCGGGTTTCTTGCCGTGGGCGTCTTCCGCCTCGCGGATGAGCTTGTCGCCCTCCTCCTGCGTCATCTGGCCGCGCCGGACCATGTACTGGACGAGGTCCCGGGCGCTCTCGATGGCGAAGCCGGCCAGGCCGGCAGCCGCGCTGATCACGTCTTTCATGGCCAGGGACACCTTGCTACCGGCCTCCTGACTGATCAACTGGGCACGCTCGGCCATCTCGGCCACGGTGTCGCGCATGTCTGCGCCACGGTGACCTGGTCCGCGGCGCGGGGCAGTGGGCGGCGCAGGCGCCTTTTCCTCTTCCATCTCCGTATCCATCATGTGGCCGACCGATTCCGCGCTCAGGGGAGGCAATCCCGGTAAATTGAAGGCGACGCCGCGTCGCGTTAACTTCTGCGGGCTGACGTCGGGCCGGGGTTAACGCGGCAAGTATATGATTTTTCGACAGCTACGCAAGGTTTACTGACGCGCTGCGCGAAGTATGGTGGCTGTGATCGGAGTCCGCTTGGAGGCGGAGTGTCGGGTTAATTGCCGAAAGTCGTATCCGAATAGCAACATCACTCAGCCATTATATGCTCAAAAACGTCAGAGTGCTCGATTTGAGTCGTGTCCTTGCCGGGCCGCTCTGCACAATGATGCTCGGGGATATGGGTGCGGATGTGGTGAAGGTTGAACGACCAGAGGGCGGTGACGAGACGCGCGAGTGGGGTCCGCCCTTCAATGAAAGGGGCGAAAGCGCCTACTATCTCAGCGTCAACAGAAACAAGCTCGGCATTGGGCTCGATCTGGATGTGCTGGCTGACCGCACGCTTCTGCTCTCGTTGGCGTCCACGGCGGACGTGGTGGTGGAGAACTTTCGGCCGGGGGTGCTCGCGCGGCGCGGGCTTGATGCCGCGTCGATACGCGGCCGGCATCCCAGGCTGGTGTGGTGCACCATTGCCGGCTTCGCGGGCGAACCGGATCGCCCGGGCTACGATTTCGTCGTGCAGGCGGAGAGTGGTTGGATGTCGGTGACCGGCACGCCGGATGGCGCCGCGACAAAGCACGGTATTGCCTTGGCCGATGTGCTGGCGGGAAAGGATGCCGCCATCGCGATCCTCGCCGCGCTGATCCAGCGCGAGCGCACCGGGGTGGGCTGCGTCGTCGACATCACGCTGGCGGCAAGTGCGGAGGCGGCGCTGGTGAATGTCGCGCAGAATACCCTCGTCTCCGGGTCCGGCCCGCGGCGATGGGGGAACGCGCACGCCAACCTGGTGCCGTACCAGCTCTTCGAGGCGAAGGATCGCTCGATCGTCATTGCGGTGGGGACCGATGCGCAGTGGCGTGCCTGTGTGGGCGCGCTCGGGCTTGTGGCGCTGGACGGCGACGATGGGCTGCGGACCAATGCAGGTCGTCTTGCGGCGCGAGAGCGCATCGTGAGCGCGATGTCGAGCATCCTGGCCACTCGTACGGCGGCGCAGTGGCGCGATCAGCTTGACGCGGTGGGCGTGCCCAATGGCGTCGTGCGGACGGTGCCTGAAGTGCTGGAGTCCGTTGATGCATCGGCCACTACGGGGATGCCACCGAGCGTGCCCGGCACGGTGCGACGCGTGCCTCCCCGTCTGGGCGAGCACACCGCGCTGGTGCGCGAGCTTGGCTGGAATGCGTTCCGGGCCGTCTGAGACCAGGGGTCCGGTGGCTGGCGATCCCTGTTACGGCCGCGGTCGGCGGCTCGTCCTGAGTACGTGGCGACCCGATATGCGGTAAACGATGGGACTGCTACCCTGTCCCGCAAGCGGCTTCTGCGTTACTCTATCGTCGTGAGGACGACGGAGCCGGAACTGCTCGTTGATCAGGACGACTCTGATCAGCGCATCATTCATCGCGTGCTCGCGGGAGACCGCGATGAGTTTACCGTGTTGATCACGCGCTACAGTGATCCACTGTATCGTCACGCGCTGTGCATGACGGGCAGCCCGGACGTTGCGGAAGACATCCTGCAGCTCTCGTTCATAAAGGCCTATCAGCACCTGGCCGAGGTTCGCGGCCGGTTCGATGCGTGGGTGTTCCGGATTGTGGCGAATGGATGCAAGGACTGGCTGAAGAACATCCGCCGGTCGCACCTGAGCTACGACGAGGATGACCAGCCGTCTGGCTATGCGACTCCAGAGGAGGAGCTGGATCGCACGGAGTTGCGCTCGGACCTGGACGTGGCGCTGTCGTCGCTGCCGCCGTCGTTGCGCGAGGCATTTGTGATGAAGCATGTGGAGGGGCGGTCGTACGAGGAAATGGCCGACCTGCTGGGCACCACGGTTGGTGCGTTGAAGATGCGTGTCCATCGTGCGCGTGAAGCGCTGCAGGCCCTACTCGAGGAAAAATACGCCTAACATGTTCGACGACCTTCACTCTGACGCTCTTGGCGAAGGCCGGAAGCGCGATCGCTCGAGCAAGCCCGAGCGCGCACTTTCGGATCGCGAGGTGCCGCTCGGTCCGCCGAGCACGACGATTCCGCAAGCAGTGCACGCGTGGCTGGATGGCATCACGCCGGAGCGGGACGCCCGGCGCGGTGAGTGGTCGAAGGACGTGGAGTTCTGGAAGCGGATGGACGACGATCTTGCGCGTCGCCGCCGGATGCGCACGCCGGCGCACCTCAGCGAGCAGATCATGAACGCGATTCCGCAGCACGCGCCGCAGTTGATCACGCCCTGGTGGCGACGGGAGTTCGTGGTGACGCCGTCGAACGCGATCGTGGCAATGGCGACACTGGTGGCTGCCTCGGCCGCTGCGACCGCCCTGATCCTTCGCGTACCGCACTGACCCGCGCTGGTTTGATACCCCCTGCGGCCGCGCTCACCAGCGCGGCCGTTTCGTTCTGGATCAGGGGGAACCCTGGCTGCGCGGTGTTCGTTGGATCCCCATGGCTGATCATATCCTTCGCTGCTCGCTGCATCTCGCGGTGCCTCGCGAGAAGGCCTTTGCCTTCTTTGCCGACGCCGGGAATCTTGCGCGCATCACGCCGCCCGAGTTGGCATTCAGCATCCGCACGCCGCTCCCCATCCGGATGGGGGAGGGTACGCTCATCGACTACACGATCGGGCTGCACGGCATTCCGATGCGCTGGCGCACCCTCATCAAGCGCTGGGTACCAGGCGAGGAGTTCGTGGATGAGCAGTTGCGCGGACCGTATGCGAAGTGGCTGCATCGGCACACGTTCCGCGATGACGGCCATGGCGGCACGATCATCGACGACGAGGTGCAATATCGGCTGCCCTTCGGGCCG
>JAYVNZ010000542.1:0-5489 GCA_043758185.1 Gemmatimonadaceae bacterium
GTGATCCCCGACACGACGATGGGGCGATTCACCGTGAATCGCCCCATCGTCGCTACGCACTCAAACACGTGCCGACTACGGCGTGACGCCACCGAAGTAGATCTCCTGGTTGGTTGGCAACGCGCCATACGTCTTGCCCGGTCCTGTCCACGCCATGCCGACGCTCGAGGGCAGGGACACGATGCCGTCGTAGTCCCCAATGAACGGGCGCACCCCGGAACCGCTCGGCACGCCGTACTGGGACGGGTCCCATGATGTCTTCGTGACGCGACGAGCCGACCATGTGGTGCCACCATCCGCCGAACCGAAGTAGGTGACGTCGAACAGTGCGTTACCTGACCAGCTGCGGTCATTGGCCATCATGTCGATGCGTCCCGATGCCGGCTCGATGCTCATTTCCACGTTGATGCGATCCGCCGGTGCGGGTGACACGACCTGCGGCGTGGTCCACGTGCCGAGCTGCGTGACGTCGGCGGAGGTGAGGAAGACCTGGCCGAAACCGCCGGTGATGTCCGTGTACGCGACGTAGAGCCGGTTGCGCGTGGGGTCGAAAGCGGGCACCGGATACGAGCCGGGCCCGCGGAACTGCCCGCCGGCAATGTTGAAGCAGGACGGTGGGAACAGGCAGACGGGGTTCTGAAACGTGCCGAAACGCACAGGTGTGCTCCAGCTCGCACCGCGGTCCCTGGAAACGCTCACGAACATCGCCGTGCCTTTTCCACCCTGTACGGAGTTGTCGAACGTGAGGTACGCCGTTCCTGTTCCGGGATCGGTGACGATGCGCTGGTCCTGGTCATTGCGGATGGAACCGCTGGTGACCGCAACAGGCGCGGTAAACGAGCGGCCGCCATTCGTGGACGTGGCCACGTACACAGGGGAGTGGCTGCTGAGTCCCGTGAACTGGGCCCACGTGATGTAGATGGTTCCGTCGCGTGCGATGTGAATGGATTCGTGGTCGGGGAACTGGCCCGTGGAGCCGCGCGCCTGGCCGTTGCCGTTGAAGTTCGTGACAAGGGTGAGCGGCGCGCCTGTGCCGCCGGCTGTCCATGTGCGGCCGCCATCGGTGGAGCGACTGAGGAGCAGCGCGACGCCGTGCGGCGTGCTGGCCTGGTAGCCGAAGCAGGCAAAGTATGCCGTGCCGTCCGGGCCGAATGCGACGGCCGGATCTCCACCGTAGTCGTACGGTCCCGTGCCGGCGACAGCGGGGTCGTTCGTGTACTTGCTGATGCCGGGAATGAACCCGTTGGGCAACGTCTTCGTCCACGTCTTGCCGCCATCGAAGCTGGCGTTCACCGCGCAGCCATCGTTGTAGTTCCAGTCGTTCGCGCCGGTGATGAGGTTCTGCGGATTGGTGGGGTTGACCGCGAGCGGCGTTTCATTCTGCGACGTGGTGTCATTGCTGACGTTCACGACGAAGGAGGAGCTGCCTCCGCTGGCAGCCAACGCGGCATGCTCTGGCGGTGGTGGGGAGGCGCGGGTCACCAACTCGTTCGAGCACGCGGAGGCCGAGGCCAACAGCCCAATGAGGGCTAGGCGCGTGAGCGAACGCGACTCCGCGATATGATGCGCGGAGGTGGAAGACGACATGAGCTGCATCAGGATCCTCGTAGCTGCTGGCCAGCATCCCGCGCAGGGGCGGTGGCTGACGGGGCGCGGACCCAGGCCTGCGTCGGAGAGGGATCGGCGTGCAGTGAATTACGGCGGATGGCGGGTGGCGGCAAGGCCTGAAGACCGCGAAGGAGGCCGCGAAACTCCGTTTTCAGCCCCGTGCGGGCGAAGCCTTACGCCCTTAGCGCATGAAGTGGCAGGTATAGCCGCCCGGATTCTTCCGGAGGTAGTCCTGGTGGTACTGTTCCGCGCTGTACCACGTGCCCGCCGGTTCGATTGACGTGGTGATGGGCCGCTTCCACGTGCCGGACGCGTCGACACGGGCCTTCACGGATTCCGCGGTTGCCTTCTGTTCCGGGCTTTGCGGGAAGATGGCAGAGCGGTACTGCGTGCCCGTGTCGTTGCCCTGGCGGTTGAGCGTCGTGGGATCGTGCAGCTTGAAGAACCACTGCTCGAGCAGCGTCTCGTAGGAGAGTATCGCGGGATCGAAGGTGATGCGCACCGCTTCCGCGTGTCCCGACTTGCTGTCGTGCGTGTCGTGGTACGTGGGGTTTTCGAGCCACCCGCCCGTGTAGCCCACATCAGTGTCGATGACGCCGGGCACGGCACGAAGGATGTCCTCCACTCCCCAGAAGCAGCCGCCGGCGAGCACGGCGACCTCGCTCGATGCGGTATTGGAGGGGGTCGTGCCGGTGGTGTGATCGCTGGCGCTCATCGAGTCGATGTCATGGCGTGAAACGGAAATGCCGGCGGAGTGAGACCCGCCGGCCACTACTCATTAATAAATACAATTTCCCGTGCACGGTTCCATGAGGCGAGCGCGACAGCGCCTGTCGTCCTGAGTGAAGCGAAGGACCTGCTCTTTGCCGGGGGGCAGGCAGGTCCTTCGCACCGCTCAGGACGACCCTACGGCAACTCCCCGGGCGACAGTGTAAGAGTGCCGCGCCCGCCGTTGAAGCCGAAGACGAGCCTGGCATCCTCGCCCGCGAGGTTGGAAAACAGCGCGATGTCCGTGATGCTGCCGAACGTGAGCGCGAGCCTGTTGGTGGGAGTGGCCTTGTCCGCGAGCAGGAGCGCGAGACGCTCGCGGGCATTGAAGTCCAGGGAGCGAAGCAGGTAGTCCTGGACCACGCACCGGCCCCCGGTGCCGGAATCGACGTCGACGCCGAAGCGAATGCGACGTCCGGCGTTCCGGTGGGTGAATTCCTCGAGCTGGGACGGCCAATGGTCGTGCGGCCAGCACGCTACTCCGGTGAGTGGCGCATCGGCGTCGGCACGAGCGTCGTCGTCCAGCTCTGGCGCCACCAGGAGGGCGCAGGACGCGCTCCTCAGCAACCCGGCAGACACACTGCCAACCCACAGCCGCTCGGCGATGGAGTGGCGACGGAGCCGGCCGCATGCAATGAGGTCGGCGCCGGATGTCCGGGCGTATTCGGAAATCGCCTCCACCGGGTCGCCCCACAGCAGGCGCGTGGTCACGGTGATGCCGGGCACCATGGGCAGCAGGCTGATGAAGCGGGTGAACAGGTCGTTACAGGGAGCATCACCCGGAAAGCCTGCGCGGACGCGCGAGGGCTTGGGCGATGCGGGCCGTACGTGCAACAGCGTGAGTTGTGCACCGGCCGTGAGCATCGGGATGATGGCGCACGCTGCACGCAGTGCGGACCGGCTGAAGTCGACGGCGACGATGGCGTGGTGCAGAGGCACGCGCGCGGCGCCACGTGGGACCACGAGCACTGGACGGTCAGCGGAGCGAACGATCTGCATGGCGCGCTCACCGTAGATGAAGCGGCCAAGGGCGTCGTGGCGGCCCGTGCCGATGACGATGAGGCGGGCGTTGCGCAGTCGCGCGAGGTCCACCACCGCGTGCGCGCCAGGTCCGTTCTCCACGGTCACCTGGCAGGTCACGGCATCCGCCCCCGCGCCCGCCTCCTTCATCAGCCGGCTGGTGATTGCCTCCTTCTCCTCTGTGTAGAAGCGGTCCGGATATGGCGCGGCGCCCGAGGCGATGGCCAGCGCGTCATGATCCTCGACGATGGAGATCACGTGAAGCTCCCGGTCCTCGCGGTGCGCCAGCCAGCGCGCAACCGCGAGGGGTTCCTGCGTCATGTCGAATGGTTTCGCCGCGAGGACAATCGGCCCTTCGGTGCGGGTCGATTCACTGCTCGTGGAGAGCGGAGCCGAAGGTGCCGATGTCATGGTCATGGTCCTGTCCTCTCGGGAAGGCGAGGGTCAGAAGGCGACGGCGCCTTCGATCATGAAGCCCTGGAACTTGCCACCGTTCCTGATGTCGGTGGTGGGGAAGTTGTTGTACCGCTGGTTCACGAACTCGATCTTGCTGAGGACGTTCGGGGTGACGTACCATCCGCCGCCAATCTGCGAGCGCTGCACATTGATGTCCGCCGGCATGTTGGCGAGCAGGCCATTGACCGTGTTATAGCGGCCGCCCACGTAGAGCTTCTTGTCCCAGAAGCGGTACAGTCCCTCGCCAACGAGCTGGCGCAGCGTGCGGCGATTCAGCTCCGTGCCGCCGGCACCGGTGATGGTCTCGACGTTGCCGTAGAACTCGGCGTTGCCACAAATGACCGACGGATTCAGGACGAACGCGGTGACCATGTTCCGCATGCCGGACTGGATGGCGCCCGACCACGCGTTCGCCGTCTCGCTCGAGGTGGTGTTCTCGAGCACGTCGTAGTAGCGGGAACCCGCGCGGTCGCCGCTGGTGAGTGTGTTGTTCACGGAGCGATCCGTCTTGTACATGGAGCCGGTCAGGCGGATGCGCATGTCGGCGAGCTCCTTGTCCATGCCGAGCTTGAGGAGGTAGGTGGGGCCGCGCATTCCTGGTGCGGTCACCTGGCCTTTGATTTCGCCGCCCGTGATGCCCGCCATCGCCATGTAGCCGTTGCTGCGCAGGTACGCCTCGGCACCGATCTCGGTGTTGAACGCGTCGATGATGTAGTTGCCGACGAAGGGATTGTAGATGGTCTGGCCGTTGTCGCTGCGGCGGAAGTGCGTGTCGCCGTAGTTCACCTCGAAGTGTCCCACCTTGAGCGTGACGTACTTCATGATGTTGTCGAGCAGCGCGCTCTCGATGGGCGAGCCGTCGATGAGGAAGTACCCGTCCTTCACCCAGGTCTCATTGTGATGGCGTGACGACGCGTACGTCTCGACGGCCACGCGGATACCTTTCGCGACCTGCACGTTCATGAACAGGTTGGCGCTCGCGGTGTTGAAGCCGGTGCCGATCTGGATGAGCGAGTTCGCGTCCACGGTACCCACCATCTTCGGTGAGGCGGTGTTCGAGTGCGTCAGGTTCTGGAACTGCTGCGTAAAGGCGCCGCCCCACGAGAGCTTGAAGCCGGTGAAGGGCACCGTCTCTTCCTTTGGCGACTCGTACACGTTCAGGCCGCGTTGGTCAGGGGCGCGGATGTGCTGGATCTCCACGGGCGGAGCCTCGTAGCGCGGGAGTCGCGGCACCTTCACCTCGACGATTACGCTGTCCGGCTTCTTCATGACGGGAATGCTGTCGGGGGCGAGCGCGGTGTCAGCGCGCAGCGAGGACGCCACACGGGAAACTGGCTGCTGCGCAAGGACCGGTGTTGCCGCGAGCATCGCGGCAAGCAGGGTCAGGCGAGTATTGGTCATTGTCGGATTCCTCGTTGTGGGAGGTGGGGTCAGCTCTTCAGCACCAGGTCGAACTTCACCGTGACCTCATCGCGCACCTTGATGCGGCCGAACATCAGCTTCGGCGGCGTGAGGTCGTAGTCAGTCATCTTCAACTCGTAGCTGCCGATCACGTGCAGCGCGCCGTTTTCGGTGGTCCCTGTGGCGGGAATGTCGATGGACTTCTTCACGCCACCCAGGGTGAGCGTCCCGATGAG
>JAYVNZ010000543.1:0-5417 GCA_043758185.1 Gemmatimonadaceae bacterium
TGTGTGCCGTGAAGCATGTGGGCAAACGGGTAAAGGGGGTTGTCGGCGGGCGCGAGGTGACCTGCGCCGAGCGCCATTGCGCCCAGTGCCGACGACGTGACGAAGTCCCTGCGCTTCATGGGGAATCGGGAGAGGGTGGGCAAGGGTTCCTGGTCCAACGTACCTCGGCACGCAGGCGCGGGGAACGGCGCGCGACGGCTGCGGATTCAGCGGCCGTATCGTCCCGGTCTGGCCCTTTTCCCGCCGAAGCGGTAAGAACGTGGGGCCGCCGGGCCGCACTCGCGCCGCTCACCTCGACATCAACCGGTTCCTCCATGAAAGCCAACTCCATTCTCGACACCATCGGCAACACTCCGCACGTCCGCATCAACCGGCTGTTCGCCGGCATTGCGCCCACCGTGGAGGTGTGGCTCAAGCTGGAGCGCGCCAATCCCGGTGGCAGCATCAAGGACCGTATCGGCGCGGCGATGATCGAAGATGCCGAGAGACGGGGGATCCTGAAAAAGGGGTCTGTCATCGTGGAGCCCACATCGGGCAACACAGGCGTCGGTCTCGCGATGGCGGCGGCTGTGAAGGGGTATCGCTGCATTCTCTGCATGCCCGATTCATTCTCCGTGGAACGGCGGCGGTTGCTCGTGGCCTATGGCGCGGAGCTCGTGCTCACGCCGCGCGAGCTCGGCATCAAGGGCGCCATCGCGAAGGCCGAGGAGATCGTTGCTGCCACGCCCAATGCGTGGATGCCCATGCAGTTCGAGAACCCGGCCAACGTGGCGATCCACAAGTACACCACGGCGCAGGAGATCCTCAAGGATTTTCCCGAGGGACTCGACTACCTCATCACGGGGGTCGGCACGGGCGGCCATATCACCGGCGTGAGCGAGACGCTCAAGCTCACGATGCCGAAGCTGAAGACGTTCGCAGTGGAGCCGGCCAAGAGCACTGTACTGAGCGGGGGTACGCACACGCCGCACAAGCTGCAGGGCATTGGCGCGGGGATCATTCCGGGCAACTTCCACGCGGCCACGGTGGACGGCTACATCCAGGTCACCGAAGAGGACGCGTTCTCGTACGCTGTTCGATGCGCCAAGGAGGAAGGCATCTTCGTGGGGCCATCATCTGGCGCATCGCTCGCGGCGGTGGCCAACAAGCTGCCGGAGATCGCGGCCGGCAGCCGAGTGCTGGCGTTCTGCTACGATACCGGTGAGCGGTACCTGTCTGTCGAAGGGCTGTTTCCTACTGTCCCTGCGTGAAGAACGAGACCGAACGTCCACGCTACCGCCGTGCGCCTTCAGCGTCCCTCAACCGGCCGATTCGCGCGCGTACCTCCGCCACCCTTGGCTGTAGTTCCGGATCCCCGTCCTTCCAGAGCTCGACGAACTTCGTGTAGTGTGCGAGCGCCTTCTGCTTGTCGCCGCGAGCCTCGTACAACTCGCCGAGCCGCTTGTGAGAGCCGGCGAGATAGTACTGGTCAATGTCCCGAGCCGGGAAACTCGTGTCGATGTACCGTTCGAATACCGCGATGGCCGAGTCGGCTCGTCCGGAGAGGTCGTAGGCCTGGGCGAGCCCGGGTAGCGCGCAGATGAGACAACTTCCAACATCCGCCCCGCGAAACTCCCGAATGGCGTCGTCATACTTCTTGTCCGCCAACGCGATCGTGCCGAGCAGGAAGTGACGGTCACGTTCGTCGGAAAATCGCGACACCTGTTGGTGCCCGCGATCGAAAATGCCGACGATTTCGCGAGCCTTGTCCGGCCGCCCCGCAGCGGCGTATGCGGTGACGAGCTCGAGGTAGGGTCGCGTTGCCGGGTGCAACCGCTCGAGCGGCGTGCGTGCGAGCGCCGAATCGAGGACGGCTGCGCCTCCGCGACGGTCGGCGAGAAACCACGCTCGCGTCATGGCGCGATTGGCGTCGCTCACCAACGTCGCCTGTTTCAGGCCCCGCTGCGCGTTCGTCGACGCGGCCTCCGCGTCCCACTTCAGCGACTCGGCAAGCCGGCCGCGCAAGCGCGCTGCGACAGCGAGATCCAGCGCCGCGAATGCATGGGTCGGGAGATCGCTCGCGCGTTCGCGCAGGATACCGCGCCAGATCGCCGATGCCGAATCGGTCTTCCCCTCGATGAACAGCAAGTTGGCACGCGTCAGCTTGGGCGCGGGGTTGCCTGGAAACGCCGAGTCATACGCCGCGAGCGTTTTCCAGGCTTCGTCACGCTTGCCCCGCACGATCTGCGTGGCGACGAGATTGCCGAAGTAGACGGTAATGGGGGGCCCGATGGCGATGACGCGCGCGTAGTTCCCCTCCGCCTTCTCCCACTCACGCTGCCACCGGTAGTTGTTGGCCGCGTTGTTGTATCCCGCCAGGAAGTCCGGCTGGAGCTCGACGAGCGACTCGAACGCGGCGTTCGACTTTCCCAGATCCTGCTTGGGCCCCATCTGGTAGTACGTGCCCAGCAGCATATACCGCTCGGCGTCGCTCAACCGGTCACTGTGGTCGTACGCCTTCTGCATCAGCTCGATCGCGCGCTCGGGTTGCCCGCGGTTGTTGTATTCCACGCCGAGGCGACGGTAGGCCATCGCGAATCCCGTATCGAGCGCGATTGCCTCTTCCAGCAGTGCGGAGCCGCGCGCGAAATCCCCCTCGATCGCGATGACCCGCGTCCCCTGGACATACTTCTTGAGCGCTTCGAGCGACGGCGTCGTGACGCGCTCGAGCGGTTGGGCGGCCTGAACGGACCGCAACGATTCGCCGATCCTCGCGCGCAACTCCTTGGCCAGGCGATCGATCGCAGGGAGGATGTCCTTCTGCGTGCTCGCGGTCTCGCGGAATGCCGCGAGCTCTTCGCCACTCTGCGGCGACACGAGACGCACGGCGATTGCATAGGATCCTCCCACGCCAAGGATCTCGCCGAGGATCACTGCCTTGATGCCTTCACGCGTTGCCATCTCGCGGGCAACAGCAAAATCCACCTTGTCGGTTGCCGGACGCTGCATGCGCCGGAGCGCGTCGCGCATCGCGTTGAGCGGCATGACCGTGATGCTGCGTGACTGTCCGAGCGCGGTGCGAAACGCCTCGGTCACCACCTGACCAAGCGCCGAGTCGCTCGCCGAACTTCCGAATTCGGAGACCAGCAATTTCTCGTGGCTGGTGAGCGTCCCGGCGGCCATGAGCGAGCCGAATGGTCCAATCCCCGATGCGCGCAGCACCATGTACACGGCGATCAGGGCCACAAACGTCCCGATCGACCACATCCCTCCCAGCCACGCGCGCTTCCAGCTCACGTGCGGGACCGCCTTCATGGCGATCGTCGCCATGGTGCCGTGCACCGCCGCGCTCCGTGTTCCATGGGGCGTGAGCGTTGGCGTCCTCGTCACGGCGCGGCGGGCGGTGTGATGCACGTACGCCGTGAAGAGAATGACCGGGAGGCCAAGCGCCATGACGATCAACGATCCGGGAAACACCCAGTCGGGAAGACCGATCGCAACGATTGCCGCCTTGGACAGCACGGCGACGAATACGAACGCCATCGCGTAGGCAAGCAGCGCCTTGCGAATCATCCCCGTTCCGCCGAGCAGGATGGGTGGCATGGCGGCGTGTCCGGCGCCGCTCGTCACCGTCTCGAGCACGTGCACCACGTCCACGGCGCGTTGCGGCCGATGATCGGCATCCTTCTCGAGGCAGCGCATGACAAGCTCGGCGAGCACGTCGGGCACATCCGGCCGGAGCGTCTGGATGGCCTCCGGCGTTTCACTCATCTGCGCCGCAAGCAGCTTCTGCGGCGTCTTGGCGACGAACGGCGGACGCCCGGCCAGCATCTCGTACGCCATGCAACCGAAGGAATACAGGTCGGCGCGGCTGTCGGAGGCGGGATCGGCGGCGGCTTGCTCCGGCGCCATGTAGGCCGGCGTCCCGAGCGACGTGCCGACCTGCGTGAGGGTAGGGTGCGCCCCCGCGCCTGACTCGCTCCTCGCTGCGGCGATGGCCTTGGCGATGCCGAAATCGGTGACCGTGGCGCTGCCGCCGGAGAGCAGCACGTTGTCCGGCTTGATGTCGCGATGGACGATGTTCCGTTCGTGCGCGTAGGCGAGCGCCTTCGCAACATCGCGCAGCACGCCGATCGCCTCGGTGATAGGGAGCGGGCCGGAGCTCTCGAGCCGGTTCCGCAGGCTTTCCCCCTCCACGAACGGCATGGTGTAATACGGCACTCCCGCCATCTCGCCTGCCGAGTGCACGGGGACGATGTGCGGATGCTGAAGGCGCGCGGCCACGAGGATCTCGCGGTTGAAGCGCTCGACATTGACGCCGGCCACCAGTTCCGGCGGCAGCACCTTCACCACCACTCGGCGGCCGAGCGCGCGCTCTTCAGCAACAAAGACGCGGGACATGCCGCCACCACCGAGCTCGCGCTCCAGTGTGTAGGCCGTGCCAAGGGCGTGCTGCAGCTCGTCGCGAAGGGGCATCGGGCCGTGGGGTGGGGTCGACGCGAGGCGTCGATAACATCCCAAGGTACGGGCAAGCTGCTTCGGTGCGCCAGAGCGACGACAGGGACCTACAGCGCCTTCCTGATGGCCGCGTCGATGTTCTGGTCTCCGCCAACGCCAGTGTAGACCACCTTGCCCTGCTTGTTCAGCACCACCACGTACGACGTCGCCGGCACGTCCCACTTGTCGGTGGCATTGCCCTTGGTGTCGTAGAGCTGCTCGCCCGGCACGTTGTGCTTGGCCGCATGCAGCTTCACGCGGTTGACGCTCTGGTTCACGCTCACCGCCACGGCCACGAACTTCACCTTCTTGCCGTAGGTCGCCTGCGCCCTCTGCATGGCCGGCAGCAGGTGCTCGCAGTTCTCGCACCACGTGGCCCAGAACTCGATCACCGCTGGGCCCTTCGCAATCTTCGCGAGGTCCACCGTTCGTCCGTCGAGCGTCTGGAGCGTGGCACTGGGCGCAATGGTTCCGACGGCGAGACCGGCGTCCTGTGCGCGCACTGTATGCGGCGCGGCGAGTCCGAACGTGCCGGCGACGAAAGCGGCAGCGAGGCGGATGCGAGCGAGCGTCTTCATATCAGCAATTCACCCATTTTCACGAGGTAGTACTCGGCGGCGCCGAGCATGACGAGTGCGAACACCTTCTTCACCACCAGCATCCAGGCCCCTGCGCGCGGCAGGCGCGCCAGGCCACCTGTCGAAAGGCCCACGACCACGAGCAGCGCGCACATGCCGAGCGAGAAGGTGAGCAGATACACGAAGCCGAGCATGGCGCTGTGTGTCACGGTCACCCATGTGAGCACGGCCGCCATGACAGGTGCTGAACAGGGCGCTGCTACGAGTCCCGACATGGCGCCCATGCCGAAGGCGCCGGAAAAGCGTCCCGCGGTGCCCAGGTTGGATGCCTTGGCCATGATACCCGCCGGAAGGCGAATGGGT
>JAYVNZ010000544.1:0-4693 GCA_043758185.1 Gemmatimonadaceae bacterium
GAAGCGAGCCGGCGTCGCAACTTCTTTCCGAAGACATTGCCCGCGAGTGCACCCGTGACATCTCTATTGGGCGGATAGGTGACGATGTCCCACCCCGCATTGCCCAGGTCGACGCGGAAGGCCGCGAACTCCTTGCGAAAGGCACCGTCGCGCAACGACTCGATGCCGGAGGTCTGCAGCGGACCCCGGAAGCTGCCCATCGACTGGGGCGCCAATGCCCACGTGTAGGAGAACGGATGATCCATCAGGTTGCGGCCGACCTGGTCACTGCTGTTCGCGGCATTCGAGGCGAGGAGGAGTTTCGCATTCTCCACCGCATGCCCCGCGAGCACGTAGATGGTCGCCGTCGCGAGAATGGGGGGGGACGGCGGCGCGCCTTCGGTGTCGTACCGCACGTACTCGACACCGCTGATGCGCCCATTCTCGCCGATCACGAGCGTCGTCACCACCGCCTGCGCGAGCAGGGTCACGTACTCCGGATCGAGGGCAGCAATCGTCTTCAGCGCCGAGTACTTCGCCTGCACCGGACAGATGGGGATACAGGCGCCGTTGCCCTCGCACCGGAGCCCCATGTCAGGATTGCCCACCGCACTGACAGGCTGATACGTGCCACGCGGAACGGAGTTCCTCGCCTGCGCCAGGCTGGACACCTCCACCGGATATTTCTTGCGCGCGAACTCCACCGTCATGCCCTTTGTCTTCGATGCAATGACCTGGTCGCTGTAGCTCGGCGGAATGCGCTCCATCGGGTACTCGTACCCATCCGGAAACCAGACGCCGAGCTGCTCCTGATCCTTTCGATTGGCCGACACCCCTATGGACCACTCGGCCTCGCAGTAGTAGTCCTGGAGGTCATCGTACGTGAGCGGCCAGTCCACGCCAACGCCATAGGTGGAGTTGATGTGGAAGTCGTTGGGCACAAAGCGCGGTGTCGTGCCCAGCCAGTGCAGCGACGTGCCTCCCAGCTGTCGCAGGTAGGTGGATCCGAAGGCCTGCGGTCCCACCTCCACCTGGTATCCCACGAGGTCCGGCGTGCCGTGCACGATCTTGAGGATGTCCGTGTCGTTCGGCGACGGCGCACTCGCGTTGTACGGGTAGGGTGAGTTCGTGTCCTTCACCACTTTCGTGTAGTAGCTGTCGACGTACGAGCGATACCCCTCGTACGTGAGGCCGCCGGCGCGGCCCGCTTCGAGCAGCAGGACACGCTTGTGTTCCGCACTCAGCTTCTTTGCGACGTGCGCGCCGATCGGGCCGCCGCCGATGACGATGGCGTCGTACTGTGTATTCGCGGTCACGACGCTGGTTCCTCTTCCGGCGGCAACGCCCACGACCCATACCCCGGCTGCTTCGCGGCGGGAGGATGCGTGTGGATGGCCTTCCATACGAGCCCCTCGGTATACGACTGCGGCGAGACGACGAACGTGACGTCGTTCGCCGACGCACCGTGCACGTTGCGCCAGTCGGCCGACAGTTGGTTCCACATGCCGAGATACCAGAGCGCGGTGACGTTGCGCGCGATCGGCCCGAAGTCGGGATCCTCGAAGATCTGGCTCGTCACGAGGTCATCGAGGAGCGCGGTGTCGCCACATCCGCGGATCCATGTATAGCGCCAGCGCGACATGAAGCGGCCGAACACACCAGCGCCGATGATGGATGGCACCAGGTTGTAATACGTGCGCACCATGCCCGTTCCCCACAACTCCGCAGCGTTGAAACCCGTGAGCGTGACGGACAGTGAGACAAACAGCTCGAGGGGCGAGTCGTTGGCGGGCCTTGGTTGCCGCATCGCGGCATCCGCATCCGGGACGCGCTGCCGCACGTCCGAGCGTGTGCTCGCGGGGTCGAGTTGGGATGTCACAGGGTCGTTCCTGTCGTGGCGAGAGTCCTTACAGATCTGCGTAGTATCCGGCCGCCTCGGCGATACACGTCGGGCTAGTGTACTTCTGGAGCGCGACGGGGCGGTGCTTGCCGATGAGTCGCTCCATGTCGTGCCGCATCGGGTGCTTGCTCTTGCCGTATTCGAGCGTCACCGATTTGCTGACTGCGGGCTGGAGATATGTGTCGAGGAGACCGAGGTAGTTGCGGCGTGAGCCAACGGGGCGCCTGGACTCCGCGTCGAAGCTCAGGTCGATGATCTCAGTGCTGTTGCCGAGGGCTGGTGAGAGCCCTGTGAAGTTCAGCGACGCCTGGTAGATCGCGACTGCATTCTTGTCTGGATCGTGCAGCGTCCAGTCGTAGGTGAACTGATCCGGCGCGGGACGCGGATTATTCGCGCCAGGCACGTTGTAGGTGTAGGGCGCGAGAAACTTGTTCTCCATGAACACCTGGCGGCCCGCGGCCACCGCGATGGGATCGTCGCAGGCAACCCACACGCGATAGTTGCCGATGCGCTTGGTGGGATCGCCTGACACAAGGAATTGGTCGAGCGTCAGGCCCTGTGGCACCTTGTCGGCAACCTTGGTGGCGAAGGCCGCGATGTTGAGTTCCGTCTCATTGAAACCGCCGGTGCCGAGGTTGCCGGGCTGCCCCATCCCGTAGGCCGCGAGGGCGTTGAAGAAGTTGATGTTGACGGCGCCCTTGCCGCCGAAGTTGTAGGGCGACATGCCGAGCGGGTCCAGATAGGCGCGCAGCGTCTCGAGGGACGCCTCGTACCAGATCCACACCGAGGAGATCGCGGCGTAGTAGAAGGAGAGCGACGCCGGAATCGCGATGGAACCCGACGAACGCGAAGTACTCTCGAACGTCGGGATCGTGACCTCTGCCGGGAAATTCGGCAGCGGGCCGCCATTCTTTGCGGGCATTTGTTCTGGCCTCGATCAGGGGGGGACGAACGAGCCTGGCTCCGACGCGCGGCGTCTTGGCGGGGAGCCGTCGGCATGTCATGTGACGGACGCGATAGTAGACCGACCAGGGCGAGGGCGCAAGGTGGCCACTGAGCCGAGTGTGTAAACGGGCGTGTTGATCAGCGTGCACCCGATTTGGGAGATCCTCGTGATCGCCCGTGCCGATTTTTCAGGATGCCCAGGCAGGGCTGCCAAGGCGGGGCAGCGAACGGGGTTCCTCTGCCGATCCTGATCGGTCGGGTGTTACAGATCCCGCCAGTTCACCTGCTCGACATCCGTCTTCGAAAAGTCTTCGCCTACAAAAAGCAGCGGTTCTGCGGAAACAATGGCGAGGGCGTAACTGAAACAGTCGCCGAAGTTCAGGCCAGCCGAGTGTCGTCCGCGCCCGAAGCGAAGTGCGGCATCGCGTGCTGCGGTCACATGCTCCGTGTCCACAGGCACGATGTCCGCCTCCAGTTTCTGGATCAGCCGATCGAGCTGCACGTCGCCCGCTTCGCCATGTCTCGCCAGCAGAACGAGCGACGCCTCGACGACGCTCGCTGCCGAGATCTTGCGCGTCGTCGCGTCCTCCAGGGCAGCGATGAGGTGTCGGGAGGATTGCTCGCCGAGCAGGATGGCAATCAATGCTGATGTATCGATCACCATGCTCAGGCGGGCAGACCGTTGCTGTCGTAACCGACGATTTCGTCGGCGGAGCGGGAGTCGAGCACCGGTAGCGCGGCGACCCTTTCCTGAATTCGACTGATGCCATCGGCAAGCGACTGGCGGCGTGCCCGGTGCCGTTCGCGCGACAGTCGTTCCTCGAGAGCCCGTCGGATCGCCTCCGTGATCGATTCGCCCGTGGTTTCGGACAGCGTCCGTGCAAGCCGGTCGGTGTGCGGGTCCTTGATGCTGATGACCATGAATATACCTCTCTGCCTGATGTGGTAGAAAGGTATAAATTCAAGTTCTTCGGCGCAAGAGCCGCTCGGCCTCGCTTCACCGCGCCCGCACGCCCTCCAGCTCTTCGCAGGCCGTCCCGAGGAACGCTCTCTTTTCCTCGCCCGATGGTGGCCACGCTCGGGGAACTATCAATGAAATATCATTTTTAATCAGGTTGATAGTTGATGCACTTTCAAAACGTCTCAGCTCGCCGGATCTTGAGCAACTATTAATTTGACTTGAATTGATAGTTTGCTGATGGTACGTTAGCTGTCATGAAGATTCCCGTCTCGCCACCCGACCTCAACGGCATCTTGAATGGGCTTCATGCCAAGGCGGATAATGCGCTGTTGGTGCGGCTTCTGTTCGGTGGGGTGGTTGGCCCCACGCCCGGCGGAGAATACAGGCACTGGGACACCTTCAGACATCTGGCACCCGTGGAGGGTCTGACAGCCGAGTTGACTTGGGCTGCGGTCAAGCTGGCGCGGGCACAGCTGCTTACCGCGACACCAATGAAGGACACGCGGGCCAGACCAGTGATGTATGCACTGCCATCGCTCGTGCTCGAACTCATTCATCGCGTCGACCGCGATGCAGGAGGAGTACTAGGTGCTCCGGAGCAGGTCACCAATCCCCAGACCCAAGCGACATATCTGCTCAAGTCGATCGTGGAGGAGGCGATCACATCGAGCCAACTCGAGGGAGCATCGACCACCAGACGCGTTGCGAAGGATATGCTCCTCTCCGGCCGTGAGCCAAGCAACCGGAGTGAGCGGATGATCGCCAACAACTACCGCGCGCTTCATTATGTCCGCGAGCACAGGCTTGAGCCGATCACCGAGGCGCATGTATGTGAACTGCAGTCAATGCTCGTCGATGGAACGCTGGACGAGCCAGATGGTGCGGGACGATTCCGGCGAGACAGCGAA
>JAYVNZ010000545.1:0-7797 GCA_043758185.1 Gemmatimonadaceae bacterium
GCCGCGTCCGGATACGTCTCCTCCTTCACGAAGTTCTTCACGCCATCGGCAATGGGCTGGAGCCATCCCTTGCCCACGCGATTGGGGCCATGCCGATCCTGCATCCATGCCGAGATCTTGCGCTCGGCCAGGGTGAACAGGGCGGCGCCCAGCATGTAGAGGGTGAAGACAATGAGCATCTTGACGATCGTCGCCACCAGCCACACGCCAAAGCCTGGCTCCGTGGTGGGTCCGGCAATCTCGAGCAACGCGGGCATCGGGATCACGCGCTGGCCTCCGTCATGGCGCCAGCGGTCGCAGCGCCCCTGAGGGCGAGTGTGTCATACGACATCCCGGCAAACTCCGTGTGTGATGCCGCCAGCGCGTCGAACGCCTGCGACGCCGTCCAGTATCCAGCGCCTTCGCCCAGTGCGGCAAGCAGGTCGCCAATGACGAAGAAGCTCGGCCGAGCGAGGCCGGGAGCGGCCTTGGCCTGGAGAAACCGCTGCACTCGGCCACGCAGGTTGGTGAACGTGCCGTCTTCCTCGACGCAATTTGCGATGGGCAGCACTACGGCTGCGCCGTGTCGGGCCCAGGCCGGCAGCGTGGTGCCGA
This sequence comes from Gemmatimonadaceae bacterium, assembly GCA_043758185.1. Classification (GTDB taxonomy): domain Bacteria; phylum Gemmatimonadota; class Gemmatimonadetes; order Gemmatimonadales; family Gemmatimonadaceae; genus AG11. The sequence continues at coordinate 595 of JAYVNZ010000545.1, forward strand.
TGACGATGACGGCACCGGCCTTCGCCGCGTCTGTTGCGTCGACACCATCCAGTTCCTCATCGGCAACGATCAGCACGTCGCCCGCCTGCATGCCGCCAAGGGGCGCATCAGACCGCGTGAAGCCCGCCAGTTCTGCGCCGCGCACGTTGGCCGCACGGTCCGCACGGAGCGCGAGGTCCTCGACTCCCGGTAACGGCGCCTCCTGCCCCTGGTTCACGCGGAACGCACCAGCCCCGCCAGTCTTCGACACCAGCCTGCCGAGCAGGAACAGCGCTTCGTTGGAGAGGTTGGGCGACGCGAGCACGAAGGCACGCTTTCCACCAAGGAGGTTCGCCGCTGCACGCAGCGCGACCTCCCAGTCCGCCTTGGCCAGCACGCCACCCTGCTGCACCATGGGCGAGTCGACGCGATCGGCGCGATTCATCCACCGGTAGTTGAGCCGGCCGTGGTCGCACATGAAGTACGCGTTCACGTCCGGATTCGCGCGGGGACGCAGGCGCATGACCTGGTTGTCGCGCGTTTCCACGATCATGTTGCAGCCCTGCGAACAGTTGGGGCACACGGACGCCGACCGGTCCAGCTCCCAGGCGCGCGCCTTGTTGAGCGAATCCTTCGAGAGCAGCGCGCCCACCGGACACAGGTCGATCACGTTGCCGGCCCACGCGTGCGTGAGGTCTTCGCCCTCGAACTTTCCGATGAGGGCGCGATCGCCGCGCTCCACCACGGACAATACGGGATCGTGCGCGACGTCATCCATGAAGCGGACGCACCGCGTGCAGAGAATGCAGCGGTTGGCCACGTACATCACGTCGCCGCCGAAGTCCTCCACCGGGTTGAAACGCTTTGGGTCGCGGTAGCGGCCCTCGGCACGTCCTTCCTGGTAGGTGTAGTCCTGCAACTCGCACTCGCCGGCCTGGTCACAGATCGGGCAGTCGAGCGGGTGGTTGATGAGCAGCATCTCGAGCACGCCCTTGCGCGCTTCGAGCGCCTTCGGGGAATGCACGTGCACCACCTGCCCCTCGACTGCTGCCGTGGCGCACGAGGGCGCAAGCTTCGGCGCCTTCTCCACCTCCACCAGACACATGCGGCAGACGCCCGCGACCGGCAGGCCGGGGTGGTAGCAGTAGTGCGGCACGAGCACACCGGCCAGTTTCGCCGCCTCGAGGATCGAGGTGCCGTCCGGCACGGATACGCCGCGCCCCTCGATCGTCAGGTTCACCATCTTCACGTCCGCCATCAGGCCACCTGCGCGGGCACCATGTGGACCTTCTTGCGCTTGATCAGCGCCTCGAAATCGGGCCGGAACTTCTGGATGCCGGAGACTACAGGCGTGGCGCACGAGTCGCTGAGCACGCAGATGGTCTTGCCCGTCATGTTGTCCGCGATCTCCAGCAGGGTGTCGAGATCCTCGTGCGTTCCATCGCCAGCCACGATGCGCTCCAGAATCTTTGTCGTCCACGCCGTGCCTTCACGGCACTGCGTGCACTGCGCACAACTCTCGTGTGCGAAGAAGCGCGCGGCGCGCGCGATCTGCTTCACGAGGTTCTGCGCGTCATCAATGATGATCACGCCGCCCGAACCGAGCATTGTGCCATTGGCCACAAACCCCTCGTAATCCATTGGGGAGTTCTCGGCTTCCTCGCGCGTCTGGATGGGGACCGAGATGCCGCCAGGGATGATTGCCTTGAACTGGCGGCCCGGCAGCGGCCCGCCGCACAGATCGTACAGGAAATCCTTGAACGGAAAGCCGAGTGGCACTTCATAATTGCCCGGCTTCGCGATGTTGCCGCACACGGAGAACAACTTGGTACCGGTGCTTTTTGGATTGTCTGCGCGACCGAACGTCTTGTACCAGTCCGCCCCGTTGTTGAGGATGTGCGGCACCGCGGCCAGCGTCTCGACGTTGTTGATCGTCGTGGGCATGCCGAACAGTCCGGACACCGCCGGAAAGGGCGGCTTGATACGGGGATTGCCGCGACGCCCTTCCAGCGAGTTCATCATCGCCGTCTCTTCGCCGCAGATGTACGCGCCCGCACCCTTGTGCACGTAGACGTGCACCGTCTTGCCGGTGCCCATCGCGTTCGTGCCCAGGATGCCGGCTGCATACGCCTCCTTGCAGGCGGCGTTCATCTTCTCGATGGCTTCCGTGTACTCGCCCCGGATGTAGACGTAGGCCACCGTCGCGCCAATCGCGTAGGCGCCGATTGCACATCCCTCCACCAGGGCATGCGGCGTCCAGCGCATGATCTCGCGATCCTTGAACGTGCCCGGCTCGGATTCATCGGCGTTGCAGGCGAGGTAATGCTGCTTGCCGTCGCCCGGCTTCATGAAGCTCCACTTGAGGCCTGTGGGAAAGCCGGCGCCACCGCGGCCACGCAGCCCGGAATCCTTCACGACCTGGACGATCTCGGCCGGCTCCATCTTGAGCGCTTTCTCGAGCGCGGCGTAGCCACCGCGCTTGCGCCAGCCATCGAGGCCGATGGCCTCCTGCTCGCCGAAGTGCTTCGAGAGGACGAGCGACTCGCGCTCGTGCGGCGTGTGGGGAAAGCCCATGTCAGCCCAGTGAAGCGAGGAGTGCAGGCACCGATTCCACGGTGACCGACTCGATGAACTTCTCGTTGACCATCAACGGCGTGTTGAACCCGCACGCGCCAAGGCACTCCACCTCGATCACGGCGTATTTTCCATCGGGCGACGTAACGCCAAGCTCCTCGCAATGCGTCGCCTTCAGCAGGGCATTCACGACATCCTCTGCACCGCACACGTTGCACGGCGACGTGGTGCAGACCTGGATGAAGTGCTTGGCCACCGGATGCTGGTGGTACATGGTATAGAAGGACACCACACCCTTCACGTACGCCGGCGTCAACTCGAGCACCTCGGCCACCTCGGCCATTCCCTCGGCGGGCACCCAGCCCCGCTCCTCCTGCACCATCCACAGGGCCGGAAGCAGCGCCGCCATCTTCGTGGGGTAGCGCGTGAGCAAGTCGTCGAGCTCCGCCTTGCGGGCGCCGGTGAACACGGGGATGTACGCCGCGTGGAGGTCGTGCGCCGCATCGCCCGGCGCCCGCATCTCCCCCATCTCGTTTCCGGCAGCGGTCATCGGTCGATTTCTCCCATCACGATATCAATGGACGCGTTGATCGCAATCACGTCCGACAGCAGGTGACCCTCGACCATCTTCGGAATCGCCGACAGGTTCACGAAGGATGGCGGACGAATGCGCCACCGCACCGGCTTCGACGTACCGTCCGACACCATGTAGTAGCCCTTCTCGCCCTTGGGACTTTCGACGGCCACATAGGCCTCGCCGATGGGCGGTCGCGGGCCTTCCATCACCTGCTTGAAGTGATGGATCATGCTCTCCATGTCGCTCGTCGCCTTTGATTTCGGCGGCAGGATGACGCGATGGTCGTCCACGTTCACCGGGCCGTCCGGCAGGCGCTTCAGCGCCTGCTCGAGGATGCGAATGGATTGCCGCAGCTCTTCCATCCGCACCAGGAAGCGGTCATACACGTCGCCCGCCTGTCCCACCGCGACGTCGAAGTCGTAGGTCTCGTAGTCGAGATACGGAAAGTCCTTGCGAACGTCGTACGCCACGCCCGAGGCGCGCAACATCGGGCCGGAGAGCCCGTAATTCACTGCCTCGTCCGCCGACATTGCACCCAGTCCGATCGTGCGCCCGACCCAGATGGCGTTCTTCGTGAGCATCGCGTCGCACTCCGCGAGCACCTTGGGAAAGGTGCGGCAGAAGCTGTCGAGATCCTCCGTGAAGCCGTCAGGGATGTCGGCGCCCATGCCGCCCACGCGCGTAAGCGTCGTGGTGAGGCGCGCACCAATCCAGCTCTCGAGCATGGAGTACACACGCTCGCGCTGCTGGAAGATCCACAGAAACGGGGTGAAGGCGCCGATGTCGATGCAGAAGGTACCCAGCCACACGCAGTGCGAAATGATACGCGACAACTCACTCGCAATGACGCGCAGTACCTTGCACCGCTCCGTGATCTCGATGCCGAACAACCGCTCCGCGCCCAGTGCGAAGGCGACGTTGTTGCCGGGTGAGTTGAGGTAGTCCTCGCGATCGGTCCACGGGATGATCTGGTTGTACTGCCGGTACTCACCGATCTTCTCGAACCCGCAGTGCAGGTAGCCCACGTGCGGGATGCACCGCACCACCGTCTCGCCGTCCAGCTCGAGCACCAGGCGCAGCACGCCGTGCGTCGCAGGATGCTGCGGTCCGATGTTGATGAGCATGTGGTCGCCCTCCAGCTCCGGCTCCGCTGCTGGCGGCGCCGTCATCGGGACGATGTTGCCTGCCTCGTCGGTCACGAGGGGCACGCGCTGTGGACGCCCGCGCGAGTCCATGCCGGTGGTGGAGAGCTGCACGTCGACCGTGCGCTTCGTCGTGGACATCGCTACTCTCCCACCCGCTCACCCGCGCTGAGACGCTGCTGCATCTCGGCCGGGAGGTCCTCGAACGCTTCCGCGATGGAAAGCTCTTCCATGCTGTACTTGGCTTCGGGGTTCTGCGCGAGCGCCTGGCGGAGTTGCTCCGAGCGGCTGAACCGGCCGCGCAGGGGGAAGTCCTTTCGCAGGGGAAAGCCCTCCTTGTACTGCTCCCACATCAGGATGCGACGCAGGTCCGGATGGCCGTCGAAGCGAATGCCGAACATGTCGTAGCACTCCCGCTCCATCCAGTCCACGCCCTTGTGGATATCCCACACGCTGGGCACCACGAGCGCCTCACCACGCGGAATGAGCGCCTTGAGGCGCAGGAAGCGCCGGAACGGAAGGGAGCGCAGGTGCCACACGACTTCGATGGCGCGCTCCATGTCGCGGAACTCGACTGCGGTGACATCGGAGCAGTAGTCGTACCGGTGCGACGGATCCTCGCGCAGCCACCGCACGATGGCGTTGACCTGCGCGCGCTCCACAATGACCGTGGTCTCGCCCCAGACGACATCCACACGATGCACTGCCGCGCCGAACTGTGCGCGCAATGCCGCGGCCGACGAATTCTCCGGGCCGCCCTGGTGCGGCACGTTCCTCGGCGTCACCGGCGATACCGCACCGGTGGCTTCCGCGTGTCCTGCAACGACGGGAAGGAACGGGGTGCTCACAATCCTGACCGCGTCTGGTGGACCGAGTTGCCGAACGGTTCGGAGAGCTCGTCGATGAGGCGCGGCGGAATGTACAGCTGGCTGGCGGGATCGGGCTCCATCTCGTTGCGAAGCGACTTGTCCGCCATCCGTTCGGCCATGATCTTCTTCTGGAGCATCATGATGCCGTAGATGAGCGCTTCAGGACGCGGCGGGCAACCGGGCACGTAGACGTCCACGGGGATGATGGTGTCGATGCCCTGCACCACGGCGTAGTTGTCGAACATGCCGCCCGACGAGGCGCAGGCGCCCATGGAGATGCACCACTTGGGCTGCGGCATCTGCTGCCAGATGCGGCGAATCACCGGCGCCAGCTTGAACGGCACGCGCCCAGCGCAAATGAGGACATCGGCCTGTCTCGGCGAGAAGCTCATGCGCTCCATGCCGAACCGCGCGAGGTCGAACTTGCTCGCTGCCGTGGCCATGAACTCGATGGCGCAGCATGCCGTGCCGAAGGGCATGGGCCACAGGGAGTTGGCGCGGCCCCAGTTCACCAGGAAGTCCAGCCGCGTGGTCACCCAGCTCTCCTGGCTCTGCGGGTCGATGCTGACCACGCTCGACTCCGGTCGCGGACTCAATCCCATTGCAAGGCTCCCTTCTTCCACACGTAGATGTATCCCACCAGGAGGATGGCAATGAACACCAGCATCTCCCAGAAGCCGAACAACGAGAGCTGTCCCGACGGGCAGGCGCCCGCCACGAGGTCCACGCCACAGGAGAGCTGCCGGAAGTGCGCGCCCCAGGGAATCATGAACACCGTCTCGATGTCGAAGATGATGAACAGCACCGCGACCATGTAGAACTTCACCGAGAAGCGCTCACGCGCGTCGCCGAGGACCGGGATGCCGGACTCGTACGGTGTCTGCTTCACCTCGGTGGGCCGAGGGCGCAGGGTCAGGTGTGATATGAGGATGATGAGCACCGCGTTCATCACCACGAAGCCCAGGAGCAACAACACCGGCAAGTACGTCCGTTCCATGCAGTCTCCGCACTCGTGAAATCTTTCACTAAGTCGCAGCGCATGAAGTTACCCGGTGCTGCGAAGCAGTGTCAACGGCGCACACCGACGAAATTTCGGACCGCGCGACGCAGCGGTGCGCACGGTCGGCGTCGCATGGCGGTACCTGCTGCGGCCGGATACCTTTCGCCCCCGATTGGGTTGCCCCCGCCGCCGCCGTTCACTCCACGTCTCACGCTAGAGATCGCATGAGCATCATGTCCGACCGCTGGATCACGCGCATGGCCACCGAGCACGGGATGATCGAGCCGTTCGAGGGGCGTCAGGTCCGGGAGGGTGTCATCTCCTACGGGGTGAGCTCCTACGGCTATGACATGCGCGTCGCCCGCGAGTTCCGGATCTTCACCAACGTGATGAACTCGATTGTCGACCCCAAGGCGTTCGACAGCAATTGCTTCGTGGAAGTGGAAACCGACGTCTGCATTGTGCCGGCCAACAGCTTCGCCCTGGCGCGGTCCGTGGAATACTTCCGCATCCCGCGCAACATCCTCACGGTCACCGTGGGCAAATCCACCTACGCGCGCTGCGGCATCATCACGAACGTCACGCCATTCGAGCCCGAGTGGGAGGGCTACGTGACGCTGGAGATCTCCAACACCACGCCGTTGCCCGCGAAGATCTACGCGAACGAAGGCATCGCGCAGGTGCTGTTCTTCGAAGGCAACGAGCCGCCAGAGGTGTCGTACAAGGACAAGAAGGGCAAGTACCAGGGCCAGCATGGGGTAACGCTGCCGAGGCTGTAAGCGGGCCTTACCCCCCCGGTGTGTCCGCCGTTATTCCGGCTGCCAGAGACACCGGCGTCACCGTTTTGCCCAAACACATGGCGACAGACGCGCCCATGGCATGGGCTCGGCGGGCGCAGAGTGAGACCACGCGCGTAATGGCATTCATGGGCGATGCATCTGGCGCGAGTCACCCTTAGGGCCCATGATAGGTCGAGTTCGCCAGCGAACTCCCGCCCGTTGCCGTCGTGCGAGCGGACACGAAGATCGAACATCGTACCCCTCGCCGTGGAGGTTCCATGCC
>JAYVNZ010000546.1:0-12325 GCA_043758185.1 Gemmatimonadaceae bacterium
TGGCTTCCAAGCGTACGATCCACGAGCGCGGCGGAGGAATCGTACACCGCGCGATCCAGCGTGATGCCATGCGACTGCATGCGCCGAAACAACTCATCGCGCATTGCGGGCGACACGACGAACGCAGGATCGGCAATGACGTGCGATGCCTTCAGCGCCAGCGCGTACTCCACGAGTGCATCGCGAAACTGCGGCGCCTTCGCACCCAGCGCGCGCTGTAAAGCCCGATCGCCGGGCGTGAGCACGCGGTTCGGGACTTCGACGTCGGGCACGATACCACCGCCGCCGAGCACCGTGCGCCCCGCATCGGTCCGGAACTTCGGTCGTGGCGCGGCAGAATCCGCTGTCGCACGCGCGTCGCCTCCCACTGGCACACGCGGCCTGTTGATGCTCCGGCCACTCGGCGTGTACCAGAGCGCCGTCGTGACCTTGACGGCGCCGCTCTCGATGCGGAATACACGTTGCGCGCTGCCCTTTCCGTATGTCGCCGTGCCGACGATGAGTGCGCGGTCGTGATCCTGGAGCGCGCCGGCAACGATTTCGCTCGCGGACGCGGTAGCGCTGTCGGCGAGCACCACAATCGCCATGGAGGGCCACCGCTGCGGCGCCCTGTCGGCAAAGGCGCGCGTCTCGTCCGCACTGCGCCCGCGCGTGGACACGATGGGCTGCGCCGCATCGAGAAACAGGTCCGCCACGTCGATGCCCTGGCCCAACAGCCCGCCCGGATCGCCGCGCAGGTCGAGAATGAGCGAGCGGATTCCTGCGCTCCGCAGCGAATCGATCGCCTGCGTCAGGTCCGCAGCGGCGTGCTCGCTGAACACGGCAAGGCTCACATAGCCGATGCCGTCGCGCACCACGAACGCATGCTGGACGGGGTTCACCTCGATCATCCGCCGCACCAGCGTGAACGGCAGCCGGTCCGCGACACCGGATCGCTCTGCGAGAAGGTGCACCGTGGTTCCCGGTGCTCCACGCAGTGTCTTGAGGGCCTCGTCGGAGGTGAGCCCGCGCGTCGTCCTGCCGTCAATGGTCGCAATGCGGTCGCCCGTGACGAGGCCCGCGCGCTCGGCGGGCGAACCCGGCAACGTACCGATGACCGTAATGCCGCTATCGCGGACGTCCATCTGGATGCCGACGCCGGCGTAGCGGCCAGTCGTACTCTCGTCGAGCCGCGAGAGGCGGCGGGTATCCAGAAATACTGAATGCGGATCGTGCAGTTCGCGCAGCGTCCCGTCGATCGCATGACGGAAGACGATGGAATCCGGCAGCGGGTCCACGTAATCCCGGCGCACGTGCTGCAACACCTCGTCGAAGAGGTGCGCCGCGGACGCGACGCTTGTGCCAGGTGAACGTGCTCCGTGGTCCATGAGCCATCCGCCCGTGATCAGCACCCCGGAGAGAAATGCGGCCGCCGCAATGCTCCTGTTCTTCATGGCGTGCGTCCGGGCGCCTTCATCACGATGTGCTGGTCCACCGCGCTCTGGACGCGCGAGGCCACGTCATCCTCCGGGCCCACGGCATCCACTGCAACGATGGACCCACACTCCGGGTGGGTCGCCTGCCACGCGGGCTCCGCAAATCCCGCAAGCGCCGCGGCCACGCGATCATGGAACGAATCACCCATGGCTTCCATGCGATCGTGTGCGGACGCACGCGCCCCTGCGCGCGCAAGGCCATCACGTGCGGGAAAGCGCAGGAGGATGGTAAGGTCCGGCACCAGCCCGCGCGTGGCGAACCCGTTGGCACTGCGCACCTCGGCCTCGTCCAGGCCGTGACCGGCTATCTGGTACGCATACGTGGACAGGAAGAACCTGTCGAGCAAGACCACGTCGCCACGCGCGAGCGCCGGCCGAATGGCGCGTTCCACGAGCTGCGCGCGCGACGCCATGAAGAGCAGCGCCTCCGCGCGCGGGTCGATGTCCGACGCACGGTCCAGCAGCAGGCGCCGCACCTCTGTGCCCAGCGGAGTGCCGCCAGGCTCGCGGAGGCACACATGCGGAACGGAGCGCTGCGTAAACAGCGTCGAGAGCCGGGCAAGCTGCGTCGATTTGCCCGAACCCTCTCCGCCTTCGAATACGATGACGCGGCCCGCGTCGCCCCGCACGTTCACGAGATCAGCCCAACGTGATGATCGAGCTCTGCGCGCCCTTCTCGATGCCATCCACGATCCAGTCGTTCACCTTGGCCATCGTCTTGTCGAAGTTCTCCTGAGCCGCCACCAGCCGCTGGTACACCGACTTTGACTGCACCTGGCCGAGCAACCCGTCGAGTTCCTTTTCCATTTCCTCGGTCGGACGCTCCCCGCGCTGGATCATGGACTGCGCATTGAGCCGCAGCTGCTCCATCGTCTTCAGGAGCGCCACCGCCTCCACGTCCTCGCCAAGCGCATCGTTGGCGCGCTTGACCGCCTTGTACTCGGTGCTCTGTCCGATCAGCCTGCCAAGCTCCTTTGCCTTGTCCTCGATCATCCCTGCTCCTCCCTTCGTCGTGCGACCACGAAGCGTTCGCGGCCGGTGAGGTCCTGCAACACGCGCACGTCGGCGTACGCGCCGTGCGCCGCGGTCAGCGCCGCGACCGCCGCGGCCCTCCGCTCATCCACTTCCAGTGCCAGCACCCCCAGGGGCGCCAACCGTTCGGCCGCATCGCGCACGAGTCGGGCCGTTGCCGCCATTCCGTCGTCCGCGGAATAGAGCGCGACCGGAGGCTCCCAATCACGGACCGCCGAGGGCAGCGCCGCGGCCTCGGCAAAGGCAATGTAGGGAGGATTGGACACCACGGCGCGCAGGCCTCGCTCGCCCACCGGATCCAGCAACGAGCCATGCCGGAGGTCGATCGTGGCGCTCGCAGTGTGCGCGTAGCGAGCAGCATTCGCGTTCGCGATGGCGAGCGCATCGAGTGACAGGTCCGTGGCAATCACGCGCGCGAACGTCCCTTCGGTGGCGAGCGCGATGGCGATGGCACCGGATCCCGTTCCCACATCCACCGCCGTTCCCCCTGCCTGATCGCGCGTGAGCCCGAGCACGACGTCCACGAGCACTTCCGTTTCGGGACGCGGGATGAGCACGCGCCCGTCCACCTGCAGCGTGAGGTGCCGGAAGTGGGCGCGCTCTGCTGCGTACTCCACGGGCATGCCCGTGGCGCGGCGGGCCGCGGCCACCAGCGCGGCATCGGTGGCCGCCTCGGACATCGGCTCGCCGCGCGCAACGATTGGCCAGTGCCGCGGCATGTCGTGCAGCAGCGCGAGCAGGTCGCGGGCCTCATCCTGCGATCCGATGATCGCCGCCATGCGTGCGATCACGACGCCAACGGTGTACGTCGCTCCCACGACATCCTGCGCGGGCGCTGAGCGTGCCTGCAGCGCGTCGCCGCTACTCACCAAGCTGCTCCTCCACATCCGCGAGCTTCAGTGCGTCGATGATGGGCTCGATGTGGCCATCCATCACCCCCGTGAGATCGTGCGTGGTAAAGCCGATGCGATGATCGGTGATGCGGCTCTGCGGGTAGTTGTACGTGCGAATCTTTGCCGAGCGGTCGCCCGTCCCCACCTGCGACTTCCGCATCTTTGATCGCGCCGCTTCCGCCTCCGCCACGCGCAGGTCGAGCAGGCGCGCGCGCAGCACTTCCATGCCCTTGAGCTTGTTCTGGAGCTGCGACTTCTGGTCCTGCTGTGACACCACGAGCCCCGTGGGCAGGTGCGTGATGCGCACGGCGCTGTCCGTGGTGTTCACGCTCTGTCCGCCGGGCCCGCTCGAGCGAAACACGTCGATGCGGAGATCCTTGTCCTCGATGCGGACGTCCACTTCCTCGGCCTCGGGGAGCACGGCCACGGTGGCGGCCGAGGTGTGGATGCGCCCCTGCGTCTCCGTCGCGGGCACGCGCTGGACGCGATGCACGCCACTCTCCCAGCGCATGGCGCCGAACGCGCCCGCACCAGAGACCTTGAACACCGCTTCCTTCACGCCGCCGAGGGTACCGTCGGAGTGCGAGATGGTTTCGCGCTTCCAGCCGGAGCGTTCGATGAAGCGTGTGTACATGCGGAAGAGGTCCGCGGCAAAGAGGGCCGCCTCGTCGCCGCCGGTGCCGGACCGAATTTCGATGATGGCGTTACGGTCGTCGAGCGGATCATGGGGCAGGAGCGCCGGCTTGAGTCGTGCCTCGAGATCCGTGATGCTGGCCTGGAGTTGCGCGACCTCGCGTTCGGCCTCCTGGGCCATTTCGGGGTCGCCCACAACGGAAACGAGCTCGCGTGCTTCAGCGAGCTCGTTCTCGGACTTGTCGAGCTGGGCCGCCAGCTCGACGACGGGCTGGAGGCGGCGGTGCTCCCGGCCCAGTTCCGCGACCTTGGTGGAGTCGCCGAACGTATCCGGGTTGGAGAGCAGCCGCTCGACCTCCGCCGCCCGAGCGAGTGCGTCGCCCAGCAGGTCGCGGAGGCTCAGGGGGTCAGCTCTCCTTCGTCTCGACCGCGGGTGCGGCCTTGGCGTCCGGCTTCGCCTGGTACTTCTGGCGGAAGCGCTCGACGCGGCCAGCGGTATCCAGCAGGCGCTGCTTGCCGGTGTAGAACGGGTGGCACTCGGCGCACACGTCCGTATGGATTTCCGCGACGGTGGAACGCGTCTCGAAGGTATTACCGCAGGCGCACTTGACGACGGCGGTTGCGTACTCGGGATGGATTTCGGTCTTCATTTGGGAGCCCTGCCTGGCGATTGGTACAGAGTCGGGAACAGCTTGTAAATCTACCCGGCATCGGGGGCGAAAGACAAGTCAGGGCGTGATTGAGGCGCATTCGGCCACCGTCGTCGGAGCATCCCGTTATCGAACCGGCGCCGCACCTGGTCACAGCGGTCAGCAGCTCAGGTGTCTGCTTCAGCCGACAGCAACCCAAGGGGGTGTGGCGGCCACCAGCTCCGCGCGCCACACCCCCTGAGATACCTGTGTGCTGAAGCCGAGACCTGAGCAGCGGATTCCTGTTTCCCGGTTCAATCACGGATCCCGCGCGGAAGAATGCGCGGGCTGTGAACCGAGTGAGTCGGTACGAAAGCGCTGTCCGGCTCGTACCGCTGCAAGTCCCGGCGCGCCAATCACTTCCCGCACGTGCAGTGCGGTGCGGGGCGTTTGACAGGCCCATGGGCGACCAGTACGTTTTGCCACCACTCATTCACAGCTATCCCAGCGGGCCCCTGCGTGATTGCCCAGACCGCCGATTTTCTTTCCAGCGTGCCGCTGTTCCGCGGGCTCGACCGCGACGAAGTCGCCCGGTTCGGCGAGCTCGTGCGCGAGCGCTCGTATCCCAAGGGCAGCGTCATTCTCTTCCAGGACGACCCGGGCGACTCGCTCTACATCCTGCGCACGGGTCGGGTAAAGGTCGTGCTCATCGGCGAGGACGGACGCGAGGTGATCCTGGGCGTCCTCGAGCCAGGCGCGCATTTTGGTGAACTGGCGCTCATCGACGACCAGCCCCGCTCCGCGCACGTGATTGCCATGCAGGACGCACAACTGCTGATCCTCCGGCGCGAGGATTTCCGCCGCCGTGTGGACGCCAATCCGAGCGTGGCGTGGGCGCTGCTGTGCGAGTTGTCCCGGCGGCTTCGGCGTGCGGACGAGAAGATTGGGGGACTGGTGCTGCTGGACGTTCCGGGCCGCATCGCACGCCTGCTGCTCGATCTCTCGTCGGAGAGCGGAGGCCCGTTCATCGAGAAGGCCCTCACGCACCAGACCATCGCACAAATGATTGGCGCGAGCCGGGAAACGGTCTCGCGCGCCATGAAGGAATTTCAGGAGGCGGGACTCATTCGCGTGGAACGGCGGCGCATTGCGGTGGCGGATCGCGACGCGCTGGAGAAGCGAGCGCAGGTACGGGTGTGACGCCGGTCACAGCACGGCCGTGACGGGGCTCTTTGCGCGCAGGACCAGCGCTGTTGCATACTGCTACCTGGACGACGACGGGACGTTGCGCGAATGCCACTGACCGTGCGGTTCTGGGGGACACGCGGCTCCATTCCGAGTCCGGGAGCGAGCACCGTGCGGTACGGGGGCAACACCCCGTGCGTGGAGTTGCGGACGGACGAGGGCCGGCTGGTGATCCTCGATGCGGGTACGGGCATTCGGGAGCTGGGGCGTTCGTTGCTGGAGCGGGCGAATGGTGCACCCATCGAGGGGGACATCTTCCTGACGCATGCGCATTGGGATCACATCCAGGGCATCCCGTTTTTCGCGCCGCTGTTTCGGAAGGGAAATCACTTCACCATCTGGGGTTCCAAGTCGCTCCAGTTGAGTATCGACCAGGTGGTACGCGACCAGATGTCGCCCGTGGTGTTTCCCGTGACGTTCGAGGAATTGCAGGCGCGCATTGATTTTCAGGAGCTGTCGGAAGAGCAGCGGCAGGGGAACGGGTACGAGGTCGCGGCGATGGCCGTGCGGCACCCTGGCGGCGCGCTCGGGTATCGATTCTGGGACGGGGACATGGGCCCGCGTTCGCTGGTGTACGTCTCGGACAACGAGTTGAGTCCGCGTGCGGTGTATGAAGAGGAGCCGGGGTGGCGCGACCGGTTCGTGGAGTTCGCGCGGGGCGCTGCCGTGCTGGTGCATGACACGATGTTCACGGCGCGCGAGTACGACGCGTTCGTCGGGTGGGGTCACTCCACGCACGAAGACGCGGTTGAGCTGGCGATTGACGCGGGAGTGGAGAAGCTGGTGCTGTTTCACCACCGTCCGGAACGGACGGACGAGGACATGGACCAGTGCGTGGAGACCTGTCGTGCGCTGGTGGAGCGCCGGGGCGCACGGCTCCACGTGGTTGCCGCTGCTGAGGGTATGAGTCTGGAGATATGAAGGCGAGTTCCTGGTGGTGCCGGCGCGGATGCGCCAGCGCAAGATCGGTTGGTATTCCGTACGAGTCTCGGAGGAGACCATGACCCGCATCGCACGTTTCGTCTCGCTGGCCGCCGGCGTCGTCGGCCTCGCCGCACCCGTGGCTGCCCACGCGCAGAAGGACGGCAAGCCCACAGTGGCCATCCTGGCCTTCACCAATGGCTCGTTCGGGAAGGACGCGAAGGACTACGATGGCCTGACCAAGGGTATCCCCGCGATGCTGATCACCGACATGCAGGCGAATCCGAACATTCGCGTCATCGAGCGTGACCAGGTGCAGGCGCTCGTCGACGAGCAGAAGCTCGTGACGGGCGGCCAGGTGGACCAGGCCACGGCCGTGAAGATCGGGAAGCTGCTTGGCGTGCACCACATGATCTGGGGAACGTACATGACCGATCCCAAGGGCAACTTCCGCGTCGATGCGCGCGCGGTGAGCGTGGAGACCGGGCAGATCGAGTACGTGGAACGCGTGGACGACAAGGCAGACAACATCATGTCGGGCATCGGCACGCTTGCGGGCAAGATGAACACGGGGCTGCACCTGCCTGCCATGCCGGTTCGCCGCACGGGCGACGCGAGTCCTGCGTCTGGAGCACAGCAGGCTGGCACTCCTGCACCGTCGCCCCGGCTGCCCATGCGCGTGGCGGTGATGTACGGCAAGGCGCTGGACCTGAAGGACCATGGCGAAAAGGAAAGGGCGGTGGAACTGTTCAACCAGGTGTTGAAGGAGTTCCCCAACTACGAGCCCGCAAGCAAGGAGCGCGCAAGCTTGAGCAAGGGCGGCTGATCGCACCTCGCGGGCAGTTGCTGTCGCCAGCGTGACGCGGGTACCATGAAGCCCCTGCTGATCACGGCCATCGGCCGCATCATCTCCGCCGCTCCACTTGGGCGGCGGGGTGACGACGTAGAAGTCCGCCAGATGCCGACGCTGCCCACCGCGCGGTCCATCGACACGGATCGTCCCACCGTGATCGTGCTCGATCATGCGCTGCTCGCCAGCGTAGGTGACGATCCGACGCGCGTGCAGGAACTCGCGATGCTCGCGGCGCTCGTGGGTATGGGAGAGCCTGGCGAGGCCGAGCCTCCGGCCGGGTTCCCCGTGAATGCCATTACGTCCTGGGTCGCGGGCGATGCGCAGTCGGGCACGGTGATCGCCGCGCTGCGCGGCGCCTTCCGCCACGCCGCGTCGCTGGTCGCTGAGCGCAGCGCGCGCAGCGAGGCGGCTGACCGCGGCCGCGAGCTCGCGGAGCTTACTGCCATTGGTGTTGCGCTCTCCACAGAACGTGACCTCCATACCCTGCTCGACCTCATCCTCACGCAGGCGCGGCGTCTCACCTCGGCGGACGCGGGCTCGCTGTATCTCGTGGAGAAGGACGACGCAGGCCAGCCATACCGGCTCCGGTGTGCGGTCGCGCAGAATTTTTCCCTGCCCGGGCTGCCCTTCGAGACGTTCACCGTGCCGATCAGCCACAGCAGCCTGGCGGGCTACGTGGCGGCCACCGGCGAGCCGCTCGTGATCGGCGACGTGTACCTGCTGCCGGATGACAGTTCCTACAAACAGAATCGCAGCTTCGATGAGAAGGTAGGGTACCGCACGAAGTCGATGCTGGTGTTGCCGATGAAGTCACACCGCGACGAGATCGTGGGCGTGCTGCAGTTGATCAATCGCAAGCGCACGGCGGACCTGCGGCTGGTGTCGTCCGATGCGGTGGAACGCGATGTGGTGACCTTCGACGAACGATGCGTGGAGCTCACCGGGGCGGTGGCGTCCCAGGCGGCCGTCGCTATCGAGAACAGCAAGCTGTACGAGGATATCGAGCGGCTGTTCGAGGGATTCGTCACCGCGGCGGTCACGGCCATCGAGTCTCGCGACCCCACCACCTCGGGTCACTCCGCACGGGTGGCAACGCTCACGGTGCGCCTTGCGGAGGTGGTGGACCGCGCCAACGATGGGGAGTTCCGCGCCGTGACCTTCACGCGCGAACAGCTGCGCGAACTCCGGTATGCCGGCCTGCTGCACGACTTCGGGAAGGTCGGCGTGCGCGAGCAGGTGCTGGTGAAGCAGAAGAAGCTGTATCCCCCCGATCTCGAGATCATCCGCAGCCGGTTCGGTTTCCTGCTCCAGCGCTCCGAGCTGGAATTCGAGCGCGATCGCGCCGACTTCGTGCTCGCGCACGGACAGGCGGATTACGAACGGGAGCTGGCGCGCCTCTCGGTGCTGCGCCACGATCGCCAGGCCGAGCTGACGGGATTTCTCGCGTCGATCGTGAGCGCCAATGAGCCCACGATCCTTCCCGAGGGCAGCTTCGAGGCCTTGCACGACATCAACCAGCGCACGTTCGTCGACTTTGACGGGCGCGAGCGTCCGCTGCTCGAGGACCACGAGCTGCAATTCCTCATGATCCGCAAGGGCAACCTCGACGACGCCGAGCGCCGCGAGATCGAATCACACGTGACGCACACCTATCGGTTTCTCGAGCAGATTCCGTGGACGCGGGAACTCCGCCGCATTCCGCAGATTGCGTACGGTCATCACGAGAAACTCAACGGTCGCGGTTATCCCAACGCGGTGACGGCGGAGTCCATCCCGCTGCAGACCCGCATGATGACCATTTCCGACATCTATGATGCGCTGACCGCAACCGACCGCCCGTACAAGCGCGCCGTACCGGTGGAGCGGGCCATAGCCATCCTGCACATGGAGGCGAAGGATGGCATGCTCGACGGCGGCCTGCTCGAGGCATTCGTGGACGCACGCGTGTTCGACGCGGTGCAGTCGACCGAGTGACTCATCCGTCACCTGGCTCATAGCGCGCCAGGACTGTTGCCGCAGCCATGTCGGCAGTGACGTGCGTGGCCGTGCGAAACATGTCCGGAATGGTATCGACGCCCAGCAGGATGCCCACGGCGGCCACGGGCAGGTTGGCGGCCAGCAGCACCGGGACAATGACGATGATGGTTCCGCCGGGCACGCCCGGCACACTGAACGTGGTGAGCACGGTCACGAGCACGATCGTCAGCAGTTGCGACGTATGCACCTCGATGCCGTAGAGCCGCGCCATGAACAGGACGCCCAGCGGAATCATGATGGCGCTCCCCGTGCGAAACGTGGCCGCGGCAACAGGGAGAAAGAACGACCGCACGGCGATGGGCAGGTGCAGGACGTCGTCGGCCCCCTCGAGCATTGCCGGCAGCGCCACCAGCGAGGACCGCGCACTGAGCGCAACAGCCTGTGACGGCGCGCACGCACGGGCGAACGTGCCCAGGTCACGCCGGCCGATCGACCACGCCACCAGGTACATGAGCACGGACCACGCAATGCACAGCGCGGCCACCACGGCTACGTAATACACCACCGCGCCAGCGGCAGCGAGGCCCAGGCGCTGCGCCAGCGGCACGGTAAGCGCGAACACACCGATGGGTGCAGCGACGAGGACCCAGCGCACCAGCGTGAGCGATGTGTCGAACAGGGCCTGCATGAGGCGAAGAAACGACACGCGTTCGTCGGCGGCGATGCGCGCCAGTGCCAGTCCAAAGGCCAGTGAGAAGACGATGAGCGGCAGCATGGCTCCGTCGCTCGCGGCCTTCACGGGGTTGGCCGGCACGAGAGCGACCAGCCACTGGCCTACACCAGTGATTTGCTGCGCGCCCTGCAGGGCGGCGCCGCTCGCGGACTCGGCGCTGGCGCGCAGTGCGGCGGCAGCGCTGGCGTCGATGGTGAGGAACGACATGGCGATCCGCCCCACGATCGCCGAAAAGCTCGCCGCTCCCACAAGGATTACGAGCGCCAGCAGCAGCGAACGAGTCCCGATGCGACCAACCGTGCGTGAATCGGGCAGTGCATTCACGCCAAGGATGACCGCTGGGACGACGAGCGGAATCACCGTCATGCGCAGGGCGTTCACCCAGATGGTGCCGAGTGGTTCGAGGTAGCCCGGCAGGTCGCGGAGCAAGGGGTTGTGCGTACCCGCGATCGCGATTCCCAGGGCCAGCCCGGCGGCGAGCGCAATGAGCACGCGAGTGGTGAGGCTCATGGTGTACCGTGGCCCCCGCCGCCCGGTGTCTCGATGGTCACCACGTCGCCGGGACGCAGGGCAACGCGGCACTTGGCAGGAAGCACTGTGTCATTCAGCAGGTTGCGGCCTGGCATCCCATCGCCACCGCCGGCAAGGCCACGCGGCGCATGCCGCCGACGCTCGGTCAGCAGCGTCACGGTGCATGCCGTCGTGGCGCGGTAGGCACGCACCACCCCCTCGCCGCCGCCGTTCGCTCCGCCACCGCCCGAGCCGTCGCGCAGCATATAGCGTTCGATGCGCAGCGGCGTCGAACGCTCGAGCGACTCCACCGGCGTGTTCAGTGTATTGCTCATGCCCACGTGCACGCCGGACGGACCCGGCCCGCGCGAGCTCCCGCCCTGCCCTCCGCCGAGCGTTTCATAGAATGTCCAGCCTGCCCCGCCGAAGGTCACGTTGTTCATCGTGCCCTGTCCCTGTGCCGGCACGTCGATGCCGGCATTGCCGAAGGCGGCAAGGATGGTGTCCGCCACGCGTTGCGACATCTCCACGTTGCCGGCGGCGACGGCCGCGGGCCACGCGGCATTCACCGCGCTGCGATCCGGCATCACGATCGCCAGCGCACGCGCGATGCCGTCGTTCGTGGGCACGTCGTCGTCCAGCAGGGTGCGCACCGCGAACACGGCGGCGGCGCGCGTGACAGCGGCGGGACAGTTCACGTTGCCGGCAACCTGCGGCGCGCTGCCGGTGAAATCGAGGTGGAGCGTACCCCGCTCTACCCGCAGCGTGACGACGACCACGATGTCGGTGTCGGTGAGCCCGTCGCCCTCGAGGCGATCCTTGGCGTAGCCCATGCGACCCTCGAGCGGGGCGAGCCGTGCCCGCACTCGGCGCTCCGCATAATCAAGGAGGGCATCGCATGCCGCATCCAGTCGCGCCATGCCGAGTCGTGCGGCGAGTGCTCGCCATCCCTCTGCTCCAACGGCACAGGCTGCGAGCTGCGCGCCAAGGTCGCCACGCCGTTCGTCCGGTGTGCGCACGTTGGCGAGGACGAGTGCGAGCAGGTCGTCATCGATCACGCCGGCGCGCACCAGGCGAATGGGCGGCACGATCAACCCTTCCTGCACGAGCTCCGTAGCGCCTTGCGGCATGCTGCCGGGACTCATGCCACCGACGTCCGCGTGATGGGCACGCACGGCAGTGTAGCCGCCGATCACGCCACCGATGTCCACGGCCTCCACCAGCGTGAGGTCCGGCAGGTGTGATCCGCCATGATACGGATCGTTCAGGAGAAAGACGTCGCCCGGCTGTGGATGGCGGGCTCGCACTGCCGCCACCGATTCAGGCATGGCGCCAAGGTGCACGGGAATGTGGGCCGCCTGGGCGATCATCCGTCCGTCGCGATCGAATACGGCCGACGATGCGTCGCGGCGTTCACGGATGTT
>JAYVNZ010000547.1:0-6408 GCA_043758185.1 Gemmatimonadaceae bacterium
CGCATGCCGGGATTCAACACCACGGGCCGCTGGCGCCACGCCTCCGCACTCGCGATAGCCACCGCGCTTGCGCTACTCGCGCCAAGTGCACGTGCGCAAGGCACGATTACGTCGCCCAAACAGCAGTTCGGCTTCAACATCGGCGACGACTACAAGCTGCCCAACTACACCCAGTTCGAGGGCTACTGGCGCAAGCTGGCGAAAGAGTCGAACCGCATGAAGCTGGTGGAGATCGGCAAGACCGCCGAGGGGCGCCCGCAGCTGATGGCGATCATCTCGTCGCCCGCCAACCTCGCACGGCTCGACCACTACAAGGCGATCTCGCGCAAGCTCGCCCTTGTCGATGGTGTGAGCGAGACCGAGGCGCACGCGCTGGCTCGGGAAGGCAAGGCGATCGTATGGATCGACGGCGGCCTGCACGCCACCGAGGTCCTGGGTGCATCGCAGCTGATCGAAACCGTGTATCAGCTCGTGAGCAAGAGCGACCCGGAAACCATGCGCTTCCTGGACGACTGCATCATCCTGGCCGTGCACGCCAATCCGGACGGCATGGAGCTCGTGTCGAACTGGTACATGAAGGACGCGGATACGCTCAAGCGCAACATGAACATCCCGCGGCTCTACCAGAAGTACATCGGCCACGACAACAATCGGGACTTCTACATGTCCAACCAGGCCGAGTCGCAGAACGTGAACCACGTGCTGTACTGGGACTGGTTTCCGCAGATCGTCTACAATCATCACCAGACCGGGCCGGCGGGCACCGTGATGTTCGCGCCGCCGTTCCGGGATCCGTTCAACTTCAACCTGGATCCGCTCGTGCCGGTGGAGCTGGACCTGGTGGCGGCGTCGATGCACTCGCGGTTCGAGGCCGAAGGCAAGCCAGGCGTCACCATGCGGTCCGGCTCGAGCTACTCCACGTGGTGGAATGGTGGCCTGCGCACGACCGTGTATTTCCACAACCAGATCGGCCTGCTCACTGAAACCATCGGCAATCCGACGCCGCAGACCATTCCGTTCATTCCCGAGCAGCAGCTGCCGCGCGCGGACCTGCCGTATCCCATCGCACCACAGGTGTGGCACTTTCGGCAATCCATCGAGTATTCGCTCACGGCCAATCGCGCGGTGCTCGACATTGCGTCACGTGAACGGGAGAACCTGCTGTTCAACTTCTGGCGCATGGGGCGCAACTCCATCGACCGCGGCAGTCGCGACAGCTGGACGGCGAGCCCGAGTCGCATCGATGCGGTGAAGCGGAAGATCGACGCCGATGCCGCGGCGGCCGGGGCGGTTGACGGTCGTGCGGCGCGCGGCGGCCGGACAGACGCCACCGCTGTCGCGGGAACGCCGGTGGGCGATCCGATCAACCAGTTCGGCCGCGGCGCCGACGCCAAGTACTACGCGGATGTCCTGCACGCGCCCGAACTCCGTGATCCGCGCGGCTACATCCTGCCCAGCGACCAACCCGACTTTCCCACGGCGACGAAGTTCGTGAACACGCTGCTGCATGTCGGCGTGATCGTGCATCGCGCGACGGCGTCGTTCACGGTGGCTGGCAAGTCCTATCCCGCCGGATCGTACGTCGTGAAGGCTGCCCAGGCCTTCCGCCCCCACGTGCTGGACATGTTCGAGCCGCAGGACCACCCCAATGACTTTGCGTATCCGGGCGGCCCGCCGAAGCGTCCGTACGACAATGCGGGATATACGCTCGCGTTCCAGATGGGCGTGAAGTTCGACCGCATCCTCGATGGGTTCGATGGACCGTTCGAGCGGATCAAGGGCCTTGCGTCGCCGCAGCCTGGCACAGTTGCAGGCGTAGCCGCACCTGCCGGGTATCTTGTGAGTCACGCAGTGAACGACGCCTTCATCGCGGTGAATCGCGCGCTGAAGGCAAAGGCAGACGTGTTCGTGCTGCGGTCGCCGGTCACCGCGGCGGGGCATACGTATCCGGTCGGCAGCTTCTACATCACCGCCACACCCGCGTCCACCGCGATCCTGCGCGACCTCGCGGCGTCCAGGGGCGTGTCGTCAACAGCGGTCGCCTCCGGGCCGGCCGCCAACGCACGCCGACTGCACCCGATGCGCGTGGCATTGTATGACGTGTACGGCGGCTCGATGCCGTCGGGCCACACGCGCTGGCTGCTCGAACAGTTCGAGTTTCCGTTCGAGGTGGTCTATCCGGCCACGCTCGATGCGGGCAACCTCGCACGCAAGTACGACGTGATCATCCTGCCGTCGGGCGCGTTGCCGCGCGAAGGACAGGCTGGTCGCGGCGGTGGCGGTGGCGCAGTGGCCACCGATTCAACGACCATCCCGCCGGAGTTCCGCGACCGCCTTGGCCGCTTTACGATGGCGCGCACTGTGCCGCAGCTCCGGCAGTTCATGGAGGCAGGCGGCGTCGTTGTCGCCGTCGGCACGTCGGCGAACCTCGGGATGAGCCTCGGCCTGCCGATGACGAATGCCCTTGTGGAGAAGAACGCCGCGGGCGTGGAGAAGGAACTCGCCGGCGACAAGTACTACGTGCCGGGCTCGGTGCTGCGCGTCCAGGTGGACACGTCGCAGGCGATTTCGGTGGGCCTGCCGCGCGACCTGGATGTGTTCTTCGACAACAGTCCGGCATATCGTCTCGGACCTGATGCGGCGGCAAAGGGCCTGCGCGTCCTGGCGTCGTTCCCCAATGCAACACCGTTGCGGAGTGGATGGGCGTGGGGCCAGGGCTACCTCGATGGCGCTGTCGAGGCGGCGGAGGCCACGATCGGCAAGGGCAAGCTGTACCTCTTTGCGCCCGAGATCACGTTCCGCGGCCAGCCGCATGGAACCTTCAAGTGGCTGTTCAACGGCATCTACAGCGGTACGGATCCGGAACCGGTGCCTTGAGGGGCGTGTAGCGGGAACACGAAGGGCTGGCTTCCGCGTGGAAGCCAGCCCTTCTGCGCTCGTGATGGGTGCCTGCGCGAATTGCGCTCGCCGCCGCCGCGAGACCTGCGCTAACCGCCAATCGCCTGCTCCACAACAGCTTCGGCACTCCGTGCTGTGGCGCGTGTTCGCTCGACGAGCTGGCGAGCCTCGACACCAAGGGCGACGCCGCGCGACGCATCCGTGAGCGACGAGATGTTGATGCGCACGTTGTACGCGGCACCAACGCAGCCGGCCTCCGCCAGCAGTGCGGCCACGCCCGCGTCGCTCGCGGCATTTGCATTGCCCTTCCGGGCCACGATGAGGGCAAGATCCGCCACGTCGGCGCAGGCGCGCGCGGTCTCCAGCGGCACTTCGGCGGCGTGAATGAGCGCATCGTCGATGCGAGCGAGCTTGTCGGCCTTCTGCTGCTCGCCGTCGTCTGGGAGCTTGTATGCCGCGTACACGATGGCGTAGGCCGCGGCATCGCGCGCGACCAGCGCGCCGAGCTGATTGCCGAGTGTCGCTGCGCGTACGCCGATATCGCGCATTTCGGCGTCCACGGCCACGTACTTCTTGCGGCCCACCGTGAGGCCGGCCACCATCTGCGCGAGTGCCGCGGCGAGCGATCCCGCGAGCGCCGTGACGCTTCCGCCTCCCGGGGTAGGGCTCGCTGCTGCAACCGACGCCACGAATCCACTCAGTGTCTCGCCGCCGCTGATCGCCGCGCGCACCTTGCGTTCAAGCACCACCTCCGGCGTGAAGTCGCGCAGTTGCACGTGCCGAGCGGCGGCGGCGTAGAGCGCCCGCTCGGGCACCAGGCCCACGATTTCGCTCCACGTGGGCGAGACACCGTGCGCCTCGGCTTCCATCTTTACCATGTCAAACACTCGATGCAGTGGCGTCTTCTCGGTATCCACAAGGTTCATGGACACCTGGGCCTGTCCGTCCACCTCGAACCCCATGGCCTTGACGAAGCGCAGGCCGCCCGACGATCCGCGGAGTGCCTTCGCCACCTCCCTGGCCACGGGCATGTTGGAAGCAGGCCCCAGGTAGACGTTGTAGGCTACCAGAAAGGGTCGTGCCCCGATGGCGACGGCGCCGGCCGTGGGGTGCACAGCGGACGGGCCGTAGTCGGGCGTCCGCTGCGGCGTCGTGCCGATGTCGTCGCGTATGCCTTCGAACCCGCCGCGGCGAACGTCGGCCAGGTTCTCGCGGTCTGCGCGAGTCGCGGCTCGTTCGTAGAGGAAGACGGGGACCTGCAGCTCGCGTCCCACGCGCTCGCCCAGCTGGCGCGCGAGCGCGATGCAGTCCTCCATCGTGGAGGCTTCCAGCGGAATGAAGGGCACGACGTCGGTGGCACCCATGCGCGGGTGCTCGCCCGTGTGCGTGCCGAGGTCGATGTGCGCCAGCGCTTCCCTCATGCCGGCGAAGGCCGCGTCGACGGCCACGTCAACTGGCGCGACGAATGTGATCACGCAGCGGTTGTGGCTCGCGTCGGCGCTGGTGTCGAGCACATGAGCGCCCGGCACGCCGGCGATTGCGTCACGAATGGCGGCCACCACTTCAGGGCGGCGGCCTTCGGAGAAGTTCGGTACGCATTCGACGAGCTTCATGGAGAGGCGGGGGACGGGGGACGGGGGACAGGTGGGCCGGTCAACGTTCGCCTGTAACCTGCATCATCCACGCATGCATGGCCGGGTTGGCAGCCAGGATCGACGTTTCCGCCACCGGACAGGGCAGGCCCTCCATGGTCGTGACCATGCCGCCCGCTTCCTTCACCATCAGCACGCCGGCCGCGAGGTCCCACGGCATCAGGCGCAACTCGAAGAACGCATCGTAGCGCCCGCAGGCCACGTCCGCGAGGTCGAGGGCAGCTGCGCCATTGCGGCGGATACCGGACGTCGCACGCATGATGGCTGGCAGCATGGGCACATAGCGCGCGATCTCCTCCTCGCGGGAGAAGGGAAATCCCGTGGCGATGAGCGCGCGGTGTGGTTCCGTGGTGTCGCTCACGTGCATTGCCTCGCCGGCGCGCCGCGCACCGCCGCCCAGGGTGGCGGTGAACAACTCACCGGTGGCAGCGTTGATGATCGCGCCCGCGACCACCACGCCATCGATGAGCGCTGCGATGGAGACCGCGTACCACGGCACGCCGTGCAGGAAGTTGGTGGTGCCGTCGAGGGGATCCGCCACGAACACCAGGCCGGCGGTCGCGTTGGCGTCAGGCGAGCCCTCCTCGGCGAGCAGGGTGGCATCGGGATGTCGCGATGCAATCACCGCGGCGAGCGCCGCTTCGCTGGCGCGGTCCACGTCGCTCACGAAATCGAAGGTGCTCTTGGATTCCCACGTAATCGACGTCCGCCGCGTGGCGCCCTCACGAATGACGTCCGCGGATTTCGCCGCGGCGGCGACGCACGTGGCGAGCAGTGCGCGATGGTTTCCTTGCCCAGTGTCCGACGCGTTCATTACGTTCTCCGGATGGCACGCATTTTCAGTGGGATCCAGCCGTCCGGCGAGCTCCACATCGGGAACTACCTCGGTGCGGTGAAAAACTGGGTTGCCCTGCAGGGAACGGCGGAATCGTTCTTCTGCATCGTGGACTATCACGCCATCATCGCGCAGTACGATCCCGCAGAACTGCGCGCTCGGCGCCGAGAGATGGCGCTGGGCCTGCTGGCGGCTGGACTGGACCCCGCGCGCTGCACCGTGTTCGTGCAATCCGACGTGCCGGAACATACCGAGTTGGCGTGGATCTTCAACACCGTGACCCCCATTGGAGAGCTGGAGCGGCAGACGCAGTTCAAGGACAAGTCGCAGCGGATGGAAAGCGTGAATGCCGGCCTGCTGAACTATCCCATCCTCCAGGCCGCGGACATCCTCCTGTATCTGGCCGATACCGTGCCGGTGGGTGAGGACCAGGTGCAGCACCTGGAGCTCTCCCGTGTGATCGCCCGGCGGTGGAACACGCAATTTTCGCCGGACGCCGACTTTTTCCCCGAGCCCAAGGCGCTGCTCACGCCCACGCGCCGCATCATGGGGCTGGATGGGTCGGGGAAGATGTCCAAGTCCACCGGGAACACCATCGGCCTGCTGGAATCGAAGGACGAGATCTGGGCGAAGCTGCGCCCCGCCATGACGGATCCCAAGCGGATCAAGAAGACCGACTCCGGCACGCCCGAGGTGTGCAACATCTACCAGCTGCACAAGGCGTTCAGTCCACCGCCCACCGTGGAACACGTGGCGGCGCAATGCAGCTCCGCGGGCTGGGGTTGCATCGATTGCAAGAAGGTGCTGCTGGAATCGATGGAGGCGGAACTGGTGCCCATCCGGACGCGGGCCGCGGAGTTGCGGGCTGCGCCAAAGGTGCTCGATGATGCACTTGCAGCTGGTGCAGAGCGGTGCCGTACCGTGGCCCGCGAAACAATGCGGTCGGTGCGCAGCAGGATGGGCTTCGACTGACCCGCGTTGACCGGGACGAGTAGCAGTCTCAGGTTTTCTGGTGTAGCCTTC
>JAYVNZ010000548.1:0-9363 GCA_043758185.1 Gemmatimonadaceae bacterium
AGCTGGACGGCGGATCCTGGATGGATGGCGCCGGCGTCGGTTGGCCCAACGGAGAGCACCACGTCAAAGGCCGACGGATCAGCCACCTCGACGAGCACCTGTCCGGCGTCGGCCGATGCGCCGAGGACCGCGGCCATCCGTGTGACTACGCCGCTGACTGGGGATCGCAGCACTGACAGTTGAAGCGCACGCTCGGTGGTGACTGCATCGGTGCGTGCCTTGCCGAGTTCTGCGGCCGCCTGCTCGGCATCCTTCCGTGGGACGATACCTTCGTTGGCGAGCCGTTGCGCCCGCTCATGGTTGCGTTGCGCAGCGGTCAGTGCCGCCTCGGCAGCACTGGCAGCCGCCTTGAAGCCGACCTGCTCGAATTCCACGAGGGGGGTGCCAGCGGCAACGCGCTGCCCGGCGGCGACATACACACGAGCAATGCGGGTGGCGGATGGCGCGCTGAGTGCGGCGAAGCGCCCCGGGCGCGAGACGACGGTGCCAATGGCTGACACCCGGTGCGTGAACGGTTCGACGCTCGCGGTCACGGTGTTCGCGGCGACCACTGGCTTTGCCGCGGAATCGGCCCCGCCTTCCTTTTCGCCGGCCTTGCAGCCTGCCATCAGGACCGCGAGGGCAACTGCGGCAAGGGCGAATGGTGGCGCGCGATGAGCCCATCGTATCATGGTGCGGGGGTCGTCTGGGTGAGCGCGCGGAGTTCCGTGTTCACGGTGAGCAACGCGGCAAGGTCGTCGATGTACTGGACCAGCACTTCTCGCGCGCTGCGACGCGCCTCCAGGACGGCGGGCAGCGCGGAGGCGCCTTCCCGATATGCGGTCAGCGACTTCTCGGCTACCCGCTGGGCGCGGATGACGAGATCGCGATCGCGCGCAACCTTCGCGATGAGTTGCTCGCGCTGGCGGACCGCCTCGATGAGTCGCTGGCGAGCCGCGAGCCGCGCCACCGACAGCTGGGCCTGGGCCTTGTCGCGCTCCGCGCGCGCCTCCGCGATGGGGCCCTGGTTACGGTTGAACAGGGGCAGGGGAACCGAGAGGCCAATCAGTGGAAGGAGTCCGGTCTCACCACCCGATGGATCACCGAACTCCACGCCGACGTTGAGCGACGGCAGGACGATCGCGCCCTTCTGCTGCAGCGAGACGCCAAGTTCCGCTGCCTGGAGATTTGCCTCGGCGGCGGTCACGGCGGGCGTGGTTCCCACAGCTGTCGATTGCGGGACGCCACTCGTCGTGGCTTGCCCGGTGCCGGACACGTTGACGGGTGGCGGCACGACGACAGTGAGGGCGCCATTGTCGAGCGTGCGGCGCGTGACGGACGTGTCTCCACTCGTGAGCACCAGCGAGTCCGCGAGGATGATGGCTACGCTGTCCGCGGACATGCCCATGAGCGTCTGCACCGTGAGGAGTGCGCTCATGTAGTTGAGTGAGTCGCCGGTGGTGACGTTGAACTGCTGGCCGGCTACCACCGTCGAGAGGTCGACATCCAGGTCGCTTGCGTCGCCGGCGTCGCGGCGCCTCACGGTCATGCGGCGGAGACTGTCCGCGTCGCGCGCCGTCTGGCGCGACAGTCGGAAGCGGGCATCCGCCGCAAGCGCCCGTGTATAGGTGGTGTCCACCTCGACGAGCGCCGCAATGCGCTCGGAGGCGAAGAGCAACCGCGCCGCGCGCGCCGACGCGGTGGCTTGACCGACGCGCAACCCCCGCGTGCGGAGCGCATCGAACAGAGGCAGGTCGAGCGTCAGGTGCTTTTGCGGCGTCGCCTTGGAGTACACGGCGCCGAACGTCGGGTTTGGAAGCGCCCGCGCGGAGAGGATGCGCGCGATCGCGGCGGCCGTGTCAGCGCGCGCCAGCGCCACGCGTGGCCCGGAAGCGAGGGCCGCGGCTTCCGCCTCGGCCCGCGTCACGGGCCGCTGGGCGAGCGCCGGCGCAATCGCAGGCAGCACGAGCACGGCGACCGCAGCGAGGCGACGCAGCATGTGTCTGTTGATTTCGATCACCGGTAGTAGGCTAGCGAGGGCACCTGTCACCAATATGACATGTTGGCGCATTCCGTACTGGTCCCCGGAAACGTGACTTGTCGCACGCATCCCTGGCACCGGGCTTGGAAGGAGGCAGGAGTCGGGCGTCGTGCACCAATGCAATCCGTGACGTCCGCGAAGAGCACCTCCCGTTCCAACCGACCTGCAATCTGGTGAGCACGCAGGAACTTGCGCGAATGCCGGATCGAGGGGATAGTGCCTGTTCCCCCAACCACAGTCGCACATGCGCTCGTTCAGCTTCGCCGCCAGCCTGCTCCTGATCGCCGGCCTCCCCCTCCATGCGCAGCTTCGCACGCTCGACCAGCACCAGCGGCAGGCCCGGGAGATCTACAAGGAGCTCGTCGAGATCAATACCGTCGACTCTGTTGGCTCAGTCACCAGGGCGGCAGAGGCGATGGGCCGCCGGTTCCGCGCCGCTGGTTTCCCGGCGAGCGACATCCACCTCGTGGTGCCTCCCGGCAAGCCCACCAAGGGCAATCTGGTTGTCCGCTATCGCGGCCGTGGACGGGGCAAGCCCATCCTGCTCCTCGCGCACCTGGACGTGGTCGCGGCCCTGCGCAGCGACTGGACCATCGATCCATTCGTCCTCACGGAGAAGGACGGATACTTCTATGGTCGGGGGTCGGGTGACGACAAGGCCATGGCGTCGATTTTCGTGGCGAACATGCTGCGCGACAGGAAGGACGGCTGGGTGCCCGAACGCGACGTGATCCTTGCCCTGACGGCGGACGAGGAAGGCGGCGATGCCAACGGCGTCGAATGGCTGCTTGCACACCACCGGGACCTGATCGACGCGGCGTATGCGCTCAATGAAGGTGGCGGTGGCTCACTGCGGAACGGTGCGCCGTTCCTCAACAGCGTGCAGGCGGCCGAGAAGGTGCCGGTGAACTTCACCCTCTCCACCTCGAACCGGGGCGGCCACTCCAGCGTCCCTCGCCCGGACAACGCCATTTACCAGCTGGCGGACGGCCTCGCGAAGCTGTCGCGGTTCAGCTTTCCGGTGCAGCTCAACGAGGTGTCGCGCACGTTCTTCGAGCGCACCGCAGCGCTCGAGACTCCGGAGGCGGGCATGGCGATGCGCACCATCGTGGCGCAGCCATCGGATTCCGGTGCATCAGCCACCCTGTCGCGCGATGCGCGCTACAACTCGATGCTTCGCACCACGTGCGTCGCTACCCGGCTGAGCGGCGGACATGCCTATAACGCGCTCCCGCAAACGGCCACCGCCAATGTAAACTGCCGCATCGTGCCCACACAGACTCCCGAGGACGTGCGGTCCACGATTGCGGGCGTGCTTGCCGACACGAGCATTCACATCACCTCCACCGTTCCGATTCATGAGCGGAGTGGTGCACCGCCCAGCCCGCTCATTGCGGAGTTGATGGACCCCGTCACCAGCATCACGCGCGACATGTTTGGTGCCGGCGTTCCCGTGATTCCGGTCATGTCCACGGGCGCAACAGATGGTCGCTTCCTGCGGGCGGCTGGCATTCCTACGTACGGTGTGAGTGGACTGTTTGGCGATCCAGCGGATGCACGGGCGCACGGGCGCGACGAACGAATGCTCGTGAAGTCCTACTTCGACGGCCAGGAATTTCTGCATCGCCTCGTGCACCAGCTTGCCGCACCCAGGCTCACGCCGTGACGCAGCGCGGCTGAACGACGCTGGCATCGAGGCGTGCGGTGCCGGCGTGGGGTTGATTACCCGGCACGGTCAGCGAAGGGAACGGCGCGCGACCTGCAAATCGATTCGAGCCCGACTGCACTCACACACCACCAAGCGGCCACCACGTCGAATGCCATTGCGTCATTTTCAGCGGCGACTGCGGATTTGCAGTGCCGGTATCCTGCTTACGACCGGCGTTGGGTGTACATCGGTGCCGCCTGTGGTGGCTCCGCTGCCTGCTCCGCCGCCAGCGGCACCCGCGCCGATCGTGATTGCACCGGTGCGCGTCACACCCGTCCGGGTGCTTGTTGACGGAACGCTCGCCAGCGTTGGCATGGACTCCTCGCTCTCGGTGCGACTCGACAGCATCATGAGCCAGGCGTTGGCGGAGGGAGCGGCACCGGGGGCGGCGCTGGCCGTGGGGCGATTTGGGCGGGTGGTGCATCAGCGCGGATACGGCACGCTCGACTTCGCGCCGGGCTCGCCGGGCGTGAGTGCGACGACGTTATACGACCTGGCGTCGCTCACCAAGGTGATTGCCACCACCACGGCCGCCATGCTTCTCGAGGAGGAAGGCAAGCTGGACCTGGCGCGTACCGTCCACTCCTACGTGCCCGAGTTCAACGCGCCGGACAAGGCGGCAATCACCGTTCGCATGCTGCTGACACATAGCGGGGGGCTCGAGTCCTATGCGCCTCTCTACCTGAAGTACAGGGGCCGCGCGGAGTTCATCGCGCAGATCAATGCGCGACCGCTGCGGTCCGCTCCGGGTACCAGCACGGTGTACAGCGATTGGGACATGGTGTTGCTGCAGGCGGTGATCGAGCGAATCACGGGGACACCACTCGACCAGTTCACCACCCGGCGGGTATTCGAACCGCTCGGCATGCACGACACGCAGTTCCTGCCCGATACGGCCAACGCGGCATTTCGGCAACGCATTGCGCCGACTGCCGTGGATACCTCGCGCGGCGGCCTGCTTCAGGGCACGGTGCATGACGGCAACGCGTGGGCAATTGGGGGGGTGTCCGGTCACGCTGGGCTGTTCTCCTCCGCACACGACCTGGCTGTGTTCGCGCAGACCTTGCTGTGGGGTGGAACGTACGGCGACGTTCGCCTCGTCACGCCGACGGAGGTGGCACGATGGACAGCGCGTCAGGCGGCAGCGTCGAGTCGCGCGCTGGGCTGGGATACTCCGGCACCGGAGTCCAGCGCCGGACGATATTTCTCGGCACGGAGCTTTGGCCACACGGGGTTCACCGGCACATCGCTCTGGGTGGACCCCGAGCGCGGGGTCTTCGTGGTATTGCTCATGAACCGGGTGAACTCGCACGGGACGAGCACGCGGCACGTAAAGCTCCGTCGTGACGTGGACGACGCGGTGCAGGCGGCAATCGTGGATGCGCCATTGACCGAGTGGGAGCTGCGTAGTACCGGGCCGCGCGTTGCACCGTAATTGTGGGTTGTCGTCCTGAGCGAAGGACCTGTTTGTCAGCGGAGCAGAAAACAGGTCCTTCGCGTTGCTCAGGACACATCGAGCCAACTACCGCACGTCCCCAGTTCGCATGTAGGCCGTGTCGAGCCGCTCTGCCATGTCGACGAGTGCCGTGAAGCGTGCCGAGAGCGGCATGAATTGCTGCACCATGGGATGGCCGGCGAAGCGGTTGACTTCAGACCAGACCGAGCGATCGTGAGCGCCGAGTTCCGCGGCGCAATCCGCGACCATCCATGCCGCCGCATATCCGTCCGACTCCTCGAGCCGGGGCACTGCCTTGTGAAAGCGAACCAGTGCCTCGTCGTAGCGCTCCGCGCGAGCACTCAGGCGAACGGCCAGCGACTCGAGCAACTCGCGCTTCTGGAACCACCAGTCGTGCCGATCTCCCAGGCGGCGCTCCGCGGATTCAAAGGCGGACTGCGCTCCATCGATGTCGCGGAGGCGGAACGCGGCGAGTCCAGCACCGGCGTACGCACCAATGGCAATGTCTTCAGTGCCCAGCTGGTCAGCGAGGGTCGTGGTCTCGCGATAGAGTGACAGGGCGGCTTCTGCATCGCCGCGCTCCTGCTGGAGATTGGCGAGGTTGTAGAGTGCGGCGAGGCGATTTGCGTTATTGCGGAGTGTGGTGTAGAGCCGGAGTGCGTCACTCAATGCCTCGTGCGCTGCCACGAACTCGCCACTCCGCATCCCGATGACGCCCAGGTTCATGGACGCACTCGCAGCCACGTCGAGTGCTTGCGCATCCTGCGCAAGACCAAGCGCCGAGCGAAGCGCGTCCGCGCCGCCCAGGTCGTCGCGCAGCCGCATCAATGCGACGCCGAGCGTGAGCGAGGCCCTGGCCTCCATGACACGATCGTCCCGATCACGCGCGCGCTGGATCAAGCGGCGCAGGAGGTCGACGGCGTCCTCTGTTCGCGAGGGGAGCAGCGTGATGGACAGGCGATGCATGGCGCCGCGCGCCAGGACCTCATCGCCGCTCTCCTCCGCGATGCCGAGCGATTCTTCCGCGATGCGAATGGCGTCGTCCATGTTGCCGACGCGCGCGAGCGTCTGCACCAGCAGGGACCGCGTCTGCACCACGTCTGACGTCGTGCCAACCCGCTCGGCCACCTGGAGCAGGTCGCGGCACTCCGCTTCCGTCTCGCGGGCGGCTTGTCCCAGCCGGACGCGCGCCTGCAGCCGGCGGAGGTGCACCGGGATTGCCGTGGCGGATTCACCCCCGTGACCCGGGGTGGCGAGTATCGCGTCGCACGAGCGCTCGACATCAGCCCAGCGTCCGGAGTGCTCGGCGGCCTGCGCGAGCTGGTCGTGCACCACGGCGCGTTCGTCATCGGTGGAGGCGTGCGTAATGGCGTGCTGGAGGAACTCGGCAGCTTCATCCAGCGCATAGAGTGCCATGGCACTCGCCGCGGCACGCCGGCACCACAGGTAGGCCTGCGCTCCATTCGAGCTTCGGGCGTAGTGCGACGCAATGCGGTCGACCGCGTCTGGAGTGCGCACGGCCAGGATGTTCGCGATCCGCTCGTGCGTGAGCTTCCGGCGTGCGGGGCTCACCGACTTGAAGACCGCGTCGACGAGGAGCGCGTGCGCGAACTGGTACGTGTCGTCGTCCTGCTCGCGCGCGGGTTCCAGTACAGACGTGGCGAGCGCGGCGTCCACGGCATCGAGCACGCTGTCGGCGTTGGCGCCTGATGCCTCGATGAGCATCGGCAGGGAGAAGGTGCGTCCCAGGGCGGCCGCGGTGACGAGAATCTTCATCGCGGCTGGCGGGAGGCGCGACAAGCGACGTCCCACCAGGTCCGTCATGCCGGCTGGCAGGGCCAGTGCGGAGGGGATGGACCACTCCCACGCGGCGCCGGTGTACCGGAAGACCTGCTCTTCCACCATCGTGCGCATGAGCTGCGTAATGAGGAAGGCATTGCCTTCAGTGTGACGAAGCACGAAATCGAGCAGGTCGTCACCCAGGTCCGTGCGGTGAAGCGCACCTTGCAGCCACTCACGGACTTCGGGCGCGGTGAGTCGTTCCAGCCTGAGTTCGCGGACACGCTCATCGCGCGTGAGCCTCTGGCGGCGCTCGCGAACGGCACCGTACGCGGCTTCTTCGCTCCGGATGGTGAGCGCAATGCAGATGCGCTCGGTGGTGAGCTGCGTGAGGACGTACTCGAGCGCGTCCCAGCTGGCGGTGTCTGCCCAGTGCATGTCTTCCAGCGTGATCAACAGCGGCCGAGCCTCACTTGCACTGCGCAGGAAGGCAACGAGCTCCTGCATGAGCTGGTGTCCCTGCGAGGGATCGAGTACGCCCTCGTCGGTCGCGCGTGCGGCCGACGCGCGCAGGACGGGAACTAGTCGGCCCAACAGCGGCCAGCTTCGCTTTGGCGCCAGGCCGAGCGCGTGCACTCCGGCCAGCGCTTCCGCCCAGGGTCCGAACGGCGGACGGCTCTCGCTTTCCATTGCGCGACCGGTCACCACCGCAGCACCACGCAGGCGGCACTCCGGCAGCAGCTGGCGCACGAGTGACGATTTACCGACGCCGGCTTCGCCGATGACGAGTCGCGTCTGCGGTCCGCCATGGGCGCTCTGGTCGAGCGCCATCACCAGCGATCGCAACTCGGGTGCGCGCCCGACGAACCGGTTGAAGACCAGCTGTGGTGTGGCGTCGCTGGTATTGCCGGCAGCCACCACCTTGTCGCGGCCGTCGCGCTTGGCGTCGAACAAGGCGCGGTCTGCCGTGGTGAACAATGCCTCGAACGACTCTCCGTGCTCGGGCGCCGTCGCCACGCCGATGGACAGCGTCACCGACAGCGAGCGGTCCGGGTCATCGTGCAACGGAATGGTGGTGCCCGCGATGGTGCGGCGCAGTTCCTCCGCTACGGCAAGCGCTGCCATAGCATCGATGCCAGGCAGCAAGACCACGAATTCGTCACCGGCATATCGCCCGACATACTGGCCGGGCCGCAGGCCGTCACGCGCGAGCCGCGCGACCGTACGCAGTGCGTCGTCGCCGGCAAGGTGGCCGAAGTTGTCGTTCACGGCCTTGAACTGGTCGACGTCGATCACCAGCAGTGACACGGGTGCTCCCGTGCGCCGGCGTTCCGCGAGCACGGCGGACGTGACGTTCACGAACGCCCGGCGCACGAGTGCCCCTGTGAGGTCGTCGTCCTCGGACACCGTCACCTTGTTCGTCGCGCCTGACTTGCGCATCGGCGTGGCGCGCTGCGTCGACGACGGTGCGCTCACAGTGCCGCGACGCACGAGCTCCTCG
This sequence comes from Gemmatimonadaceae bacterium, assembly GCA_043758185.1. Taxonomy (GTDB): domain Bacteria; phylum Gemmatimonadota; class Gemmatimonadetes; order Gemmatimonadales; family Gemmatimonadaceae; genus AG11. Next base: position 8,465 of record JAYVNZ010000548.1, read on the forward strand.
AAAAGCGCGAAGATCTCCGGATCGAACTGGCGGCCGATCTCGCGCCGCATGATCTCCATGGCCTCAAGCTGCGAAAAGGCGCGCTTGTAGCTGCGTTCGGTGGTCAGCGCATCGTACACATCGGCAACGCAGAGGATACGCGCCGCCAGCGGAATGTTTTCCGCCACGAGGCCGTCGGGGTATCCGCCCCCGTCCCACCGCTCGTGGTGGCTGCGCACCATGGGAGCCACGTCCCATGGAAACTGGACGTCCGCAAGCAGTTGCTCACCTGCGGCGGGATGCTGACGAATGAGCGCCCATTCCTCCTCCGTGAGCTTGCCGGCCTTGTTGAGCACCTCCGCCGGCACGATCAGCTTTCCCACGTCGTGGAGCAGCGCGCCAATGCGGAACCAGAACAGCGAGGTCTCATCGAGACCGGCCTTGGCGGCGAGCGCACCCGCGAGGTCGGCGACGCGCTCGCAATGACCTTGTGTGTGCTGATCCTTGGATTCAATCGACTCGCCCCACTTCCTGACGACGTCCAGGAAGTCACCCTCGAGCCGCGCCATGCGACGACCCACGTCGGCGAGTTCGTGGCGGGAGCGAAGCTGGATGAAGCACGCGTGCGCCCTGTTCAGCGCCTGCAGCGTTTCGCGATTACGGCCCAGCCGGCCGTACAGCTCGGCCAGCTCGCGATTGGTGTCGCCTTCAAGCGCCAGGTCCTTGGCCGCGGTTGCGATCTCGCGCGCCTTGAGGAGGTGCAATTCGGCGGCAACGAGATCGTCTGTTTCGCGCGCGATGATGCCGTACACCTTCGACGCCTCACCATTCGCGCGCGCGTCGTCGAGATGCTCGGCCAGGGCCATGGCGCGATCGCAGCGCTTCTTGGCCTCCTCGAAATCCCGCTTCTCGATCTGGAG
>JAYVNZ010000549.1:0-9508 GCA_043758185.1 Gemmatimonadaceae bacterium
TCAACAAGGCGACCAGCACCAACCCCTTCGATCTTCTTGAAGATCGAACCAGCACTGGGATGCCACTCGAGCCACGGATGACGCGCGCCGCGCCAGCTCAGGTTCTCCTGCATGATCCGCTGCATCACATCGGGATCCTTGCGCTCGAGCGCAAATGTGGCGGCAAGCGCAAAGTCACGCCGATGATGAAAGATCGTATCATCGTATCCGAACCGCATGTAATCCCGGTTCACGGTCTTTCGCTCATTTTCCTCGGTGAGCAGCTCCGCGGATTCGAACACCTCCGCGATGAACATCGTCCGCTCGCGCTCAGGTGCAGGGGAGAGAAAATGCAGGTTCTGCCAGATTGCCCCGCCCACGGTACTCGGAATTCCAACGTAGTGTTCGAGTCCCGACCAGCCGCGCCGAACAGCCTCCGGAATGATTTTCGCCATTACGGCACCGCTTTCCACCCACAACCGCCCGTCGTCACCGAACGAGAAGTGCGCAGCTGCATTCCGGATGACAAGGCCGCGTACGCCCTTGTCGGCGATTAGCACGTTGGCGCCGAGGCCGAGGACGAAGTACGGAACCTCCGCTTCGCGGGCGGTCAGGATGGCATGTGCGAGCGTGTCTGCACTGCGCGCCGTGTACAGCAGGTCTGCCGGACCACCGATCTTGAACGTGGTGTACGGCGCAAGGGGCTCGTTCCGCGTGAGCGAGTCGCCAGCGAGGGCGGATGCGACGCGTTCCAGCGCGGTGCTGGAAACAACGGGTGCGGACGACGCAACGGGGAGTCTGGACATTGGCCACGAAAGAAACCATGAGCACAGGACAAATGCTACGGGACCACAAGGCACTCTGCATGAGGACGGCGGTCCTGCTCACACTCACGCTCACCCCTGTGCTGCACGCACAGCGAGCCGAGCTCGAGAAGAGAATTCGTCGCGAAACGATATCAAATGGGCTCGAGGTGATCGTCGTCGAGAACCACGGCGTGCCTCTCGCCACCGTGGAAGCAGATGCGAAGAACGGCTCGTTCACGCAGTCTGCCACGTACGAGGGCCTGTCGCACCTCTATGAGCACATGTTCTTCAAGTCCAATGCGGCCTATCCGCAACCGGAAGCGTTCGTGAATCGCGCGTCGGAGCTCGGGGCGGTGTTCAACGGCACCACGCAGGAGGAGCAAGTCAACTACTATCTCACGGTGCCCTCCGATAGCACGATGCCGGCGCTGGCGTTGCTCGCATCCGCACTCAAGTCGCCAATCTTCCGGCAGGACGAGCTCGAGCGTGAGCGTGCGGTGGTGATCGGCGAGTACGATCGCGCCGAGTCCGACCCTTTTCACGCGTTCCAGACCGCGATGGGGAGGGCGCTCTGGGGCGCCGCCTGGAGCCGCAAGAATCCACTGGGTGAGCGACAGGTGATTCTGGCCACGACGCCTGCGCAGATGCGTACCATCCAGAAGAAATACTATGTTCCGAACAACACGGCGATCATCGTGACAGGCGACGTGAATGCCGATGCGATCTTTGCGGCGTCCCGCCGCATGTTCGCCGATTGGCCTCGGGCGGCCGATCCCTTCGTCGTCGACCCGATTCCGCCGGTGCCTCCCCTCACGCGCAATCTTGGCGTGGTGGTGGAGCAACCCGTGAACGCAGTCGTCGTAATGTTGAAGTGGCAGGGCCCGGGTGCCCATGCCGACGTCCCGGCCACCTACGCGGCGGACGTGTTCTCCGACGTGATGAACCAACCCGGCTCGCGGTTTCAGCGCACGCTGGTGGATAGCGGCATCTGGCAATCGCTCGTCGTCAACTACTACACGCTGAACCAGGTAGGACCCATCACGATCAGCGGCGAGGTTGCGCCTGCACGACTGCGGGACGCAATTGCCGCGCTGGATCGCGAGCTTCGCGAAGTGGTGAAGCCCGGCTACATCACAGCGGAGGCTGTCGATGGCGTCAAGCGCACGCGCATCGTGGGCACCATGGAAAGCCTGGAGCGGGCCTCCGGGTTCACGCACCAGCTTGGATTCTGGTGGTCCGTGACGGGGCTCGACTACTTCTTCGGCTACGTGGATACGATGGGCCAGCAGACGCCGCGTGACCTGGAGCGCTACGCCTCACGCTACATCGTGGGCAAGCACCGCGTGACGGGAGTTCTGCTTGCGCCGGAGACCCGTCGAGCCATCAAGCTCACGGAGTCCGAATTGGCGACGGAGACGACCCCATGAAGCGCGCGCACTTCATCCACCTGGGCGTGGCACTGTGCCTGACCGTCAGTGCACAACGTTCCACCGCCTCGCCATCGCCGACAGTCTTGTCGCGCCACGTGACCGCGCCCGACACCGCCACGACCACGAAGTTCGACGTGAACGGCGTGTCGGTCATCCTTCGGCGCAACACGGCAACCGAAGTTGTCGTGGCCAACCTCTACCTGCTGGGCGGCACGCGACAGCTGACGGCGGCGACCGCGGGTATCGAGGCGCTCGTCCTCGCTACGAGCGAGCGAGGCAGCCGCCGCTTTCCGGGGGCTGTCTCACGACAGCGCACAGCCCGGCTGGGCAGCACCATCGAGATCGACGCCAGTGACGACTGGAGCGCGATCGGGCTGCACGCGATTCGGGCAACGTTCGACTCGACGTGGGCGATCCTCGCCGATCGTGTCATGGCCCCAACACTCGACCCCAGGGAACTGGCACTGGTGCGGGACCAGTTCGTCACCGTTGCGCGCGAGAAGCGTACGCAGCCGGATGGCGCGGCAGCGGAGATCGCCGACAGCCTGCTGTACGTGAACCATCCCAATGCGATCACCCCGATGGGCACCCCCGCGTCCCTGGCAGCCATCAGCGCGGCGCAATTGAAGCGGTATCACGCCCAGCAGTTCGTGACCTCGCGGATGCTGCTCGTGGTGGTGGGCAACGTGGAACGCTCGCAGGTGGAGCGCCTGGTGCGCGCGACGCTCGCCACCATGCCGCGCGGAAAGTACCGGTGGACGGTACCGCCACCGGTTCAAGCCGCCGGACGGGCACTGGTCATCGATAACCGTGCGCTACCTACCAATTATCTGCTCGGCTACGTGTCCGGGCCTGCCGCGACGGATGCAGACTACTCCGCGCTCCGGGTGGCAACGGCAGTGCTCTCAGGGCGGCTGTTCACGGAGGTTCGGTCGCGACGAAACCTGAGCTATGCGGTGGAGTCCCCGTTTCTCGAACGGGCAAACGCCATCGCCGGGCTGTACGTCACTACCGTGGACCCGAACCAGGTACTCCGCATCATGCGACAGGAGCTGACCACGCTTCAGTCAGACTCAGTAGACCCGTTGGGGCTCAAGCGGCTCGAACAACAGTTCATCACGGAGTACTACCTCAAGAACGAGACGAACGCCGATCAGGCGAACGTGCTCGTGCGCGCAGAGCTCTATCAAGGCGACTTTCGCGCCGCAGACCGCTTCATGGACGTCCTGCGACGCGTGACTCCCGACGACGTTCGACGCGTGGCACGACGCTACTTGAAGGACTTCCGGTTTGCCTACGTAGGCGACGCCACGAAACTCGATCGCACATTGCTCACCCAGTTCTAGGCAGCCCTGCTCCTTTCGCACTGCGGGTGGTGAGTACCGCCTGCACACCCGCGAACGAGCCACCGGCTGCGCGCAACGCTACGAGCGCATGATAGATCAGGTCGGCGGCTTCCTCCGTCGCGCGCGCCGTGTCCGCATCCGCACATGCAGTGATGAGCTCGGCGGCCTCCTCCCCCAGTTTCTTCAGCCGGAGATTGCGGTCATTGAGCAGTCGCCACGTATAGCTCCCGGATGACGCCCCTGCCGTCATGCGCGCGGTGATGACGGCATCCAGGGCACTCACCGCATCGGATCCCAGCGCAACAGAGCCGAAGCATGACACTGAGCCAGTGTGGCACGCTGGCCCACGTGGAATCACGCGGGCAAGCACCGCGTCGCCATCACAGTCTGCCGCGAGCGAAACGACCTGTTGCACGTTGCCGCTCGTTGCGCCCTTGTGCCACAGGCCGCGCGTCCGGCTGTGATAGTGCATCTCGCCACTGGCGAGGGTGCGCTCGAGCGCCGCCCGATTCGCGTGCGCGACCATGAGGACCGCACCAGTGCGGGCGTCCTGCGTCACCACAGTCACGAGGCCCGCGCCCTTGGAAAAGTCGAGCGTGTCCAGATCGAGCATGTCAGTCATTCCCGGATCCTGAGAGTAACGTGCGGACGGAATCCGCCAGAAGGGCATTGGTAGCAACGGTGCTCCCGCCGAATGCCGTCGCGCGGTTGGACCAATCGGTGAACCGACCACCTGCTTCCTCGATGATCGGCTGCAGTGCGGCAGCATCCCACGGCGACATGACCGGATCGAGCATGGCCTCCGCGCGCCCTGTTGCAACCAGGAGATACCCAAAGCAGTCTCCCCACGTTCGGCTGACAGACGCCACGTCAGCAACGCGTGCCCATCCTGCGCGCAGTGCGGGTCGCTCCTGAAACCGATCATCCGTGGTGAGCACGGTTGCCTGTGCAAGCAGCCCCACGCTCGACACCGAGCAGCGTGAGCCATTCCACCAGCATCCCGCACCGGGAGCAGCGGCGATCAACTCACCGATTGCGGGAAAGTATGCCGCACCGGCGAGCACCCGCTCGCCCTCGCACAGCGCAACGAGCGAACCCCAGAGCGGAACTCCGTGAATGAATGACTTTGTGCCGTCGATGGGGTCGATGATCCAGCGCCGCCGAGCGCCGACACGCTCCTCGCCCGACTCCTCGCCAAGGAACCCGTCGTCCGGGAAGTAGCGGCGCACCCATTCGCGGGCGGCTTGCTCCGCACCGCGATCGGCGGCAGTCACGGGCGATCCATCGAGCTTGGTCTCGACATCAAGGCGAGCGCGATAGAAGCCGAGGGCAATGTCTCCCGTCAGTCGAGCGAGCTCCGCCGCGGGAGTCACTGTCTCATCGAGCACACTCATGCCGTCGTCGATCATGTCGCGCGCACACGCAGGTGTGCGTGGCGCATGGCCTGCTTCACCGCGTGCACCGTGGTGACCCCATCATGCAGGATGCCCGCAAGGAGCGCGGCGTCCGCCCAGCCGTGCTCGAACACCTCACACACATGCTGCACCGATCCGGCGCCTCCTGAGGCCACCACCGGCACGTCAACCGCGTCCGCCACCGCACGCGTGAGCTCGACGTCGTAGCCAGTGCGCGTACCGTCGCGATCGATACTCGTGAGCAGCACCTCACCGGCTCCGCGACGCACGCATTCCACAGCCCATTCGACAGCATCGAGTTCTGTCCGCTCGTGCCCGCCGCGTACATATACTCGCCATCCCGACTCCTCCCGCCTGGCGTCGATGCTGGCAACGACACACTGCGCTCCAAAACGATCGGCGGCCTCGGTCAGCACTGCCGGGCGACGGACGGACGCCGAGTTGATGCTCACCTTGTCAGCGCCCGCTCGTAACGCGTTGCCCACGTCATCCGCCGAGCGAATTCCCCCGCCAATCGTGAGTGGGATGAACAAGCGCTCCGCGGTACGACGCGCGACATCGAGGAGCGTCCCACGCTCCTCGGCACTCGCCGAAATATCGAGGAACACGATTTCATCAGCCCCCTCCTGCTCGTAGCGCGTTGCCAGTGCAACCGGGTCACCGACGTCGCGCAGATTCACGAAGCCCGTGCCCTTCACCACGCGCCCTCCCTTCACGTCGAGACAGACGACCACGCGCCGCGTCAGCATCTAGGACGCGTCGTCGATGCGTAGCGTGACGCCACCCTTGGTACTGAACACGGCGCCCGTATCGACAAAGGCATCTCGCACCGCCAGCCCGAGTGCCTTGAAGGCAGCCTCGACGACATGATGCCTGTCCGCGCCACGAATCACCCGCAGGTGCAGGGTCGCACGCGCATTGTCGCTGAATGAACGCATCCAGTGATCGTAGAGCCCACTGGGGAGCGGCCCGCGGTAATACGGCCGCCCTCCAAGGTCGATGGCACAGTGCACAAGGGCATCATCCATGGGAATCGTGCGATCGCCATAGCGTGCAGCCGTGGCGGAGAGCAGCGCGCCTACGCACGCACCGACGCAGATGCCCACGTCCTCGATGAGGTGATGCGGCAGGTCACCCTTGGCCTGGAGGGAGAGATCCAGCCCGCTGTAGCGTGAAAAGACAACGAGCATGTGGTCGAGAAATGGCGCACCCGTCGATACCGTGGCCACCCCGCTCCCGCGGGTCAACTCGCACCGGATGGACGATTCCCGTGTCTCGCGAACGACAAGTGTCATGCAGCGCTCCTTGGTGATTCACAACATGAGGGCAGGGTCATTCGCCAAACTCGCCGGCCACGACCACGGGATCCAGCGCGCCTGTGTAGAGGGCCATGCCGATGACGACACCCGCCAGGCCGCGATGCTCGAGCGCCCGAAGATCCTGCATCGTCGTCACACCACCCGACGCATAGACGGGAAAGTGCGACGCCTCGGCGACATCCTCCATCAGCGGGAGGTCGGTGCCCTGCAGCAATCCTTCTCGATGCACCGCGGTCACCAGCAGCCCACCAAGAGGCAACGGGTTGAGCTCTTCCACCACGTCCAGGATGTCGAGCGGCAGCGTGTGCGCCCATCCGCGCGTGGTGACGCGTCGTTCGCGCACGTCACACGCCACGATGATCTCGCCAGGGTGCCGCGCGACCAGTTCCGCGAGCCACTCCGGCTCCTCCAACGCACGCGTTCCCACGATGACGCGCGTGGCGCCGGCCTCCAACAGCTCTTCCACCATCTCGTCCGTCCGAATGCCCCCGCCTACTTGTACCGGCACAGAACTCTCAAGCAGCAGCGAACGCACCACGGTGATATTGGATCCGTGGCCCGTCGCTGCGTCCAGGTCGACGACATGCAGACGACGAAACCCGTAGTGCTCCCACGACCGAGCCACCTCGGCAGGATTTTCGAGGCGCACCTTTTCGTGCGCGAATGAGCCACCCACAAGTTGCACGCACGCGCCGTCGCGAAGATCCACTGCCGGAATGGCGATCATGTCATCGCTCCACGCCGGCGGACTCACGCAGGAAGGCGTGAAGAAACCGCACACCGGCCATGCTGCTTTTCTCCGGGTGAAACTGGACACCAATGGCGCGACCGGCGCGCACCGCCGCCGGAAAGCGGTCGTTCTCGTGCGAGCTCCAGGCAATCACAGTGCGCTCATCGTTGGGCCGGCAGACAAAACTGTTCGCGTAGTAGGCAATGGGGAGCGGCGCCTCCGCGAAGAGAGACTCGCTCGCGACCAGGTCCAGGTCATTCCATCCAATCTGCGGCACCCGTTCCGCAGCAAGTCGCCGCACGCGCCCGGGAATCACGCCGAGTCCTGCACCTGTCCCTTCGTCGCTTGCGTCGAAGAGGAGCTGCATGCCCAGGCAGATACCAAGCGTCGGCAGGCCGCCGAGAATTGAGGCGCGCATGGCATCGCGTCCGTCCGCCAATCGCGCCACGGCGGCCCCGAACGCACCCACACCGGGCAGAACCAGCACGTCTCCTTCCACCGCCCGTCGCGGATCGGACTCTATCTGCACCGCCACGCCGTCCATCTCCAGTGCCTTGGCCAGGGAGTGCAGGTTGCCCGCTCCGTAATCAAAGATCACCACCTTCATGTGGACACCTCCGCCAACGCGGAGAGCATGGCTTGCATCATGTCCCATGGCCCGACGCCGATGCGAATAGCCGCGCCTCCAGTCCGGGCGAATGCGTCGATCTCGAGGGGCAGGCCCGTGAACGATCGGACCATCACCCCCAGTGCAGACATGCGTTGTGTGAGATCGACCGCGCGGGCGGACGGTATGAGCACGAAGTTCGCGGCGGAGGGCAATGGATTGAAGCCGGCCTCTCCGAGCGCCGCGATGAGCCGATCGCGATTGCCGATGGCGAGCGCCGCGTGCGCATGAACCCAGTCCACACCATCCGCAGCCGAACCAAGCGCCGCCAGTACGGCGCGCTCGGCCAGTGCATTCACCTTGTATGGTCCGCGTGCGCGCTCGAGGATACGCATCAACCGCGTCGGTCCGACTCCAAAACCGACTCGAAGGCCGGCCAGGCCAAATGCCTTCGAAAACGTGCGTGCGACGATGAGGCGTTCGCTGCGCTCCACGAGCTTTACGAATACCTCAGGGGCGAACTCCGCGTAGGCCTCGTCAAGCAGTACAATGCCGCGCGCGTTCGCCACGACATACTCGACCGCGGCCCGCGACACGGGCGTGGCGGTAGGATTGTTGGGCGCGCAGAGATAGGTGATCTTCGCATCAGCATCCACGATGCGCTCCGCGTCGACATCAAATGCGTTGGTCAACGGAATGGCGACCGGATCCAGCCCGTTCAAGCGCGCGAGGAGTGGAATCATCGAGAAGGTGGGCGACGAAAAGACAATCCGGTCGCCCGGCGCACCGAATGCGCGCATGGTGGAGTCCAGGATATCGTCTGATCCGCATCCTGTTACCACACCGATGTCGGCACTGTCGGCCAACTGCACATATCGAAGAATGGCCTCGTGCAATGGCTCGGAATACACGGACGGATACCGCGACACCGACTCGCCTGGTGCCTCGCGCACGACCCGCAGCGCAGCCGGCGGCGCGCCCCAGAGATTGGTGTTGTCACTCAGGTCCACGGCGCAGCCAGTCCCTCCCATGCTGAGGCGCGGCAGTGCCCGCACGGCAGCACGGGCCAGACCCTCGACGGTGGACGTTCCGGTCATGACGGCACCTCGAGTTCCCATGCCCGTGCAGCCAATGCGTGGCCGCCGAGCTGCTCCGCGTCCGCGAAAATGCCGACGTCGTGTGCCAGGCGTGCCGCGGCATCGCGCGTGACGTGCTGGTACGTGGTCCAGCGCACGAAGTCGAGCGTCGATAGACCAGAGTACGACCGTGCCAATCCACCCGTCGGCAGGACGTGGTTGGCTCCCGTCATGTAGTCCCCGAACGCGACCGACGCGTACGCTCCCACGAACACCGTGCCGCTGCTGCGCAGCCGAGCCAGCACGGCATCTGCCGCCGCAACGACGAGCAGGAGGTGCTCTGCCGCATACTGATTCGCGAATGCGATCGCCTCGTCGAGTGACTCCGCCCAGAGCACCGCGCCACGCGCCGCAAGGGCCGCGGTCACGATGTCGCGGCGAGGCTGGTCTGGTTCGAGCTCCGCCAGCGCACCGCGTACGGCGTTCGCGAGTGACTCGCTCGTGGTGATGGCCACCACTGCAGCGAGGGGATCATGTTCGGCCTGCGCCAACATCTCGCGCGCGATGAGTTGCGGGTCCGCGGAGTCGTCCGCGAGCACGAGTAATTCGCTGGGGCCCGCCGGGGAATCGATTGCAACGACACTCGCGACCTGCAGCTTTGCCTCGGCGACATAGGCATTGCCTGGCCCCACGATACGATCGACTCGGGCGAGCGACTCCGTGCCGTATGCCATTGCCGCGATGGCGCCCGCTCCGCCAAGCGAGAAGACCCGATCCGCTCCCGCAAGGGCGGCCGCGCC
>JAYVNZ010000550.1:0-3277 GCA_043758185.1 Gemmatimonadaceae bacterium
GGCAGGTGTGCATTGGTGAACGGGATGTGCGGGCCATAGACCGCCTTGTTCACGAACAGCCAGTCGCCGATCAGCAGCGTGGGAATCATCGAGCCGCTGGGAATGCGGTAGGCGGCGATGAGGAACGTGTTGATGACGAGATAGATCAGGATGGCGCCTGCGAGAGACTTGACGTTCTCCCAGATGACATGGAGGAGCGAGCCGCGAGCGGCTTTCTTGCCGCGAGCACTCGCGACGACGTTTGCGGCCATGGACTTCGTGAGGGTGAGGAGAAGGGTGCGACGTGGTGAAATCTCCCTACGTACCGGCAGCGGGCAAGGGTTTCCGCCGCGAATGCGCCGAGAGGGCGCGCCGACGAATCGGCACGCCCCCTCGTTTCCAGCGACAGACGCCCTGGCGAACTACTTCAGGTGCTTGTTCACCAGCTTCGTCATTTCGAACATCGAGACCTGGGCCTTGCCACCGAACACCGGCTTCAGGTTGTCGTCTGCGTTGATCTGGCGGCGGTTCTTGGCGTCCTGCAAGCCCTTCCGCTTGATGTACGCCCACAGCTTCTTGGTGACCTCGGTACGCGGCAGCGGTGCCGATCCGACGACGGTGCCGAGCTGGGCGCTCGGCGTCATCGGCTTCATGAACGCAGCATTCGGCGTGCGCTTGGCGCCAGACTTCTTGGCGGCCTTCTTCGCGGGCTTCGCCGCCTTCTTGGCGCCGCCTTTCTTCGCCGCAGACTTCTTTGCAGGTGCCTTCTTCGCGGCGCCCTTTTTCGCTGCGCCCTTCTTCGCTGCCGATTTCTTCGCGGCCATGCTTGTCTCCTTGGATAATGAACAGTTCTCGCTATGAGCGAAACGCTGTACGACGGGGCGCAAGATACAATGCCTCACTGTGCGCGCAATAGGGAAAGTGAAGGATTTCCCTATGACAACGGTCATTTCTTCCTGATCGGTCGTCATGTCTGCGCTGGTTGATCCCCGGAATGTGCGCATCATCACGTGATCTTCGCCGCCTGCGCCGACGACTGGCGCGCACCCGAGACGGCTATGTGGCGATCCGCTGCAGGAGTTCCATCATCTGCACGTCGTACGGATCCGGTCCGTCGTCGTCCTCGCCGATGTCCGCATTCAGCTGCGGAGTCTCGAGGATCAACGGCACACCGCGAGTCCTGCGGTCCTGGAGCAACCACCGAAACGCCTCTTCACCGATCTGGCCGTCACCGAGGAGCAGGTGCCGGTCCTTGTTGGATCCCAGCGTGCCCTCACTGTCGTTGAGGTGCAGGAATCCCGGCGGCTCGCCAGTAGCCTCCTCGAACGCATCGAGCACGGCGCTGGGCGCACCCGCTGACGCGCGAAGATCGAACCCGCTGGCGAACAGGTGACAGGTGTCGAGTCCATAGCCGGTGCGCGCACGCATCGACGCCGGCACGCGACGGAGGATGTCTCCCACCTCGGCCGGCGTGCGACCCATCGTGCGACCGGCCCCGGCCGTGTTCTCCACCAGCAGCCGGGTGTCGCCCTTCACCTGGCCGAGCGCGTGGACGATGGCCGCGGCGATGCGCTCGCAGGCTGCTTCGCGATCGTCGTCCGTGGCGGCGCCCGGATGAAAGCACACCGCGCCCACACCGAGCGTGGTGGACCGCTCGAGCTCCCTGGCCAGGCCGTCACGCGCGCGCGCCCACTTCTCGGGGTCTGGCGTGGCCGTGTTCAACACGTACGCCGCATGAACCACCACGTGTTCGGGCGCGATGGCCGTACCGGCGAGTGTTGCCCGGAAGCGCTCCACGCGCTCCGGACGAATCGACACCTTGTCGTTGTAGTACTTGGGAATGGCGGTGAAGATCTGGAGCGCGCGCATCCCCGCGTTCGCCGCGCGACGCGCAGCCATGTGAATGCCGCCGGTGTCGATGGTATGCGCGCCGAAGCAATGCTCCATGACTATTCCGGCCGCCCCGAGCGTGCCGACAGGTCGAGCATGAGCGAGCCCGCCAGGTATTCCACGGATTGCGGATTCTTCAGCCTCGCAAGGCGACGCACCACCTGGGCGATGCGCGCCGCCTGCTCCTGGATGATGCCCAGCTGCTCCAGCTGCTCCGCCGTGAGACCACCGTCCATTACGAGCAGCTCGGCATGGCCCAGCAGCGCGGACAGCGGATTGTTGATCTCGTGCTCGAGCGCGATGGTGGTTTCACCGATACCGGCCAGCCAGCGCGACCGCGCCGATTCGGCTTCGGCGGCACGGCGCTGCACGTCCTGCGCGATCCGCCGCTCGGCGATCTCGAGTCGTGCGCGCAGGTTCTCCGGCGAGGCAGGCTTCGTCACGTAGTCGTCCGCGCCGGCTTCGAGCACGTTCATGAGATCGTCGCGGCCGTCTCGCGCCGTCACGACCACGACAAACGTCTCGCGGCCGGCGTCGTGCTCTCGGATGCGCCGACAGACTTCGAGCCCGTCCAGGCCCGGCATGTTGATATCCAGCACGACAAGCGGCACTGGATCCTTCTGGAAGGCGTCCCAGGCAGACTGGCCGTTGTCCACGACTGTCGCTTCATGATTGAGGTCCGCGAGAACCGCAGTCATCAGCGTGCGGGCGATGATGTCGTCGTCAGCGAATAGGACGCGCATGGTGTGGCGCGGGAATGTTCGTCACGGGATGGTTCCGGTGCGTACGTGCAACATGACGCGTTGATTGGCTGCGCCCAGCTCCTGCCATGCGACGCTCAGCTGGCGCTGTCGAACCGCCACGAGTGGACGAGTCGCCGCGCCGTTGTCATCGGACACGGGCAGGAGCCGTTCCTCGAAAATGTGGCCCATGGTCCCCGACAGCGCGAGCCCGATGCGCGGCGTTCGGCTGTTGGGGTCCTCGAACGCCACCGCCACAACGTCACCGGCTGCTGCCACGCTCGTGCGTCCCTGCCCTTCGCCGTAGACAATAGCCACTGGCGCGTGGAAGGTGGCACCGCCGTCCATGGAATGCGCGAAAAATATGCCGGGTCCCTCCGCGGCACGCATCGCATACGACACGTGCACGTATCCGCTCGCGGCATCGGCGGCGATCGATGGCGGCGTTCGCGCACATCCCGTCGTACCGCGATCCGAAGTGTCCACCGGCGCCATCGCCGACCATGTCCGACCGCTGTCCTTCGTGGCTGCAAATGCGAGAAGGGCGGAACTGTCGGCGCGCGGAGACCACCACGTCGCCACGATGGATGCTCCCAACTGGGCGATCCGCACCGACCCCGCACACGCAACGCTCGGCGGCACGATGCGCTCGCGGAGCGACGCGAGGG
>JAYVNZ010000551.1:0-2875 GCA_043758185.1 Gemmatimonadaceae bacterium
CACGGCGGCCTTCGTCATCCCGTGCGGCACGTATCCCGTCCAGGTTTCGAACGCGGCCAGATCCGCGATGTTCACCACGTTCCCGCCTGCGACCTTCAGCGCCGGCGCGGCGCGCTGCGCCAGGAAAAAAGGCGCACGGACATTGATGGCGTACATCGTGTCCCAGTCAGCCTGCGTCACCATACCCACGGGAGTCCGCAGCATGATCGCGGCAGAGTTCACCAGGGTATGGAGTTCCCCCTGGCCCGACACCGCGTCGTCGATGAGCTGTTCGCACGCGCCGACGTCGCGGAGGTCCGCACGCGCGAGCACGGCGGACCCTCCCGCCGCCGTGACGAGGCGCGCGGTCTCCGCAGCGCCATCAGCCGACTCGTTGTAGTGCGCAACCACGCGCATGCCCTGCGCACCGAGCGCAATGGCAATGGCGCGCCCCACGCGTCGTCCGGCGCCGGTGACCAGCGCCACGCGACCGTCGAGCGCATTCACGTCACACCACGGGGGTGCGTGCCGCACCGGCGAGCACCGCATCCTGCCGCGCCAGCCATTCCTCGGGGACGTGCATCATGCCGATGGTGCGCGGTCCGTCGGCGGCACCGTGCCAGTCGGACCCTCCGCTCACCACGAGTCCCAATTGCATCGCAAGCGTGTTCAATCGTGTGGTATCGCTGGGCGAATGGCCGGGATGCCTTACCTCCACGCCGTCCATGCCGAGCGCCGCCAGGGCAGCAAGTCGCTCGCGCGTGCCCGCCGGCCCGGGGTGCGCCAGCACGGCGAGTCCCCCTGCGGCGTGGATCATCGCAATCGCATCGGCCATGACGAGTTGGTCCTTGGCCACGAACGCCGGCTTGCCGGCGCCGAGGTACCGGTCGAACGCATCACGCTGGTCGGTTGCCCATCCGTCCGCCACCAGCGCCCGCGCGACATGCGGCCGGCCAACGGCACCACCACCAGCCTGCGCGAGTACGTCGTCGAATGTCACCTGCACGCCGAGCGCGACGAGCTTGTCGACAATCTGCTGGCCACGACGTTCCCGCATATCGCGCAGTTCCCCGAGTTCGCGCTCGATCACGAGGACATCACGCAGGTGGAGTCCGAGGAGATGGGTTTCCGCGTCGCCCTCGACAGCGCTGAGCTCCACGCCATTCACGATGCGCACGCCCAGCTCCAGTCCGGCCGCCTGCGCCTCGGCCAGGCCAGCGACGGAATCATGATCCGTGAGCGCGATCGCGACGAGTCCCGCCGCCTTCGCGGCGCGCACCACCTCAGCGGGTGCGCGTGACCCGTCGGACGCGGTCGAGTGCATGTGCAGGTCGACAAAGCCCGCGAGAACGGGCGGCGCGTCCATCACGGAGCGTAACCAGCCTCGGGCGACATCTCGCTCGGCTGCGACTGGGAGAAGAGGCGCGCGAGATCGACATCGCTCATCTCGGCGAGTGCGAGCTCGCGGGAGCGAGTGCCCTGCGGCGAGTACCGGGTGACACGGACCTCCCGGTGGTCGCCCGCGCCGGCGATGAAGAGCAGCGCGAATTCATCACGGTCGTACTGGGTGATCTTGCCGGATGGCATGACGCGCCAGGCGCGCCCATCCAGCGTCAGGGTACGGGTGGGCATGTTACGGCAACTCCACTTCGTGGTAGATACGGGCGGGATCCAGGACGCGCTCTGGCGCCGAGGCATGTGCACGGGCGAGCGTCTCGGCGTCCGGGGCTTCGCAGAACTCGAGGAAGGCGCCGCGCAGACCGCTCTCCTCGAACACCCAGTAGCGGCACCCCACGGACGCATAATACTCACGCTTGCGCAGGAGACGCTCGGAGAATTTCGCGCGATCGGGAGGCGTGACGAGCGTGCGTTGAATCGTCAGGCAACGCGGCATGATCAGATCGCGCTCTCTGAGAATGACTCGAGACCGACCTTGACGGCCGCGAGGAACTTGTCCGCATCGGAGCCATCCACGATGCGGTGGTCGAACGACAGCGAGAAATAGGCGCAGGTGCGGATGGCAATCGTATCCTCACCGTCGGCGCCCGTGATCACCTTCGGGCGCTTCTCGATGGCACCGAGCCCCAGGATGGCGGACGTGCCGAGCGGAATGATGGGCGTCCCCATGAGGGAACCGAACACGCCGGGATTCGTGATGGTGAATGTGGCCTGCTGCACTTCTTCGGGCTTCAGGCGCTTGGTGCGCGCCCGATCGGCCAGGTCGTTCAGCGACTTGGTGATTCCCGAGAGCGAGAGGTCGTCGGCGTTCTTGATCACGGGAACAATGAGCCCCCAGTCGAGCGCCACGGCAATGCCGATGTTGATGGGCCTGCGATAAATGATCGTGCCTGCGCCCACCGCGGCATTCAGGACGGGAAACTGCTTGAGGGTGTCGACGACCGTCTTGATGATGAAAGGCAGGAAGGTGAGTTTCTGCCCGGTCTGCGCCTCGAAGGCCGCGCGGTTCTTCTGGCGAAGCCGCGCGACGCGCGTGAGGTCGATCTCGAAGAACGACGTGACGTGCGCGTTCGTGTGGCGCGACGCCACCATGTGGTCGCTCGTGAGCGAGCGGATCTTGGACATCGGCTCGACCGTGTCGCCGGCCCACGGCTCGGCCGCCGGCCCGTGCTGCACCGCTCCCGAGGGGGCGTGCATGGAGGGTCGCGAGGCTGTCTCAGGTTTGTCCGTCGCTCCGGAGGCGATGTACTGCTCGATGTCGCGCCGCGTGACCCGGCCCTGCAGGCCGCTGCCATGCATCACGGCGATTTCAATACCATGTTCCGCGGCAATCTTGCGAACCAGTGGAGAGGACTTGGTGCGGAGGCGATCGTCGAGTCCGTTGGCCGGGTGAGTGACGGGCGAGGGCAGGGTCCGGGGTGCGGCGGATTGGCGCGGG
>JAYVNZ010000552.1:0-1509 GCA_043758185.1 Gemmatimonadaceae bacterium
GCCGCGGTCGGCGCCATGCAGCAACTGGATCGCGCTGGACCCACCTGGAACCGACCCACCAGCGAACTCACCGCCACCAACCAATACCTCTCGGCTTCCATCGCGCGCCGCTTCGACGCGCTGGGCCTGTCCCTCGGCGCATCCGCAACGCACGCTGACCTCGCGGCAGTGGACGGCGTCGACCTGCTCTACCAAGGCAGCGATCACATCGACCAGTCCGGCTCGCTCAACGACTTCCGGCTCGGCGCTACCAAGGAATGGGAGCCGGGTCACGTTTTCGAGCTCATGGTGCTTCGCAACACCACCGACATGCGCCACGACGTCCACTTCAACACCGGCGTCTACAATCCTGTCCTGCGAGTCTGGACGTCCACCGCCCACACCGACGTGAACCTCGACCAGACCAACATCTGGGGCGTGCACTCGGAGTACGTACAACCCGTAGGCAGCGAAGGCTGGCACGTGGGAATCCTCGGCTCGGCCAACCACCTGTCACACCCGAAAATTCCCAACTACGTGCTCCAGAACCTGCCGCGCGACCCGGGCTCCACCAACGCCTTCAACGTGGGAGTGGGCGCCGCGCGCGAAACAGGGACATTCACGCTGGGCGCTGACGTCATCATCGAGCCGATGTCGTCCAACACATGGGCGGACGCCGCTGGCATCACCACGCGACCGGACGGCACCACCATCCCCGCGGGCGACAAGACAGTCGAAAATCACTTCCAGTTCCACAACACCAAGGCCCGGCTCGGCGTGGGGCATACGTGGGGCAGCGAGAGCGGCGAACGCGGCACGTTCAACCTGAACTTCGGCCTCGCCATGTACGCCATCTCCTACGACCTCACGCAGACGAACAACATCACGCGCACATCGCGCAAGCAGCACGAGAACTGGGTGGAATCCGGCCCCACTTTCGGCCTGCGCTATCGCACGCATGACATCGAACTCTCGTACGCATTCCGCGCGAATTGCGGCAACCAGGGCTGCGACGCGTTTCCACGCGGAGGCGACATTGTCTTCGCGACGCAGGCGGCGGCAAGTACGGGTGGCATCATCGCGGCGCCGAGCGCACCACTTCGGCTCCAGGAAGGCGGCGAGACCAGCCACCACTTCACGATCTCCGTGCCCCTACGCTGATTCGCATCATGAGATTGACACGCGCGGGTATGTAGCACGACTGCGGTTGACTAGCCATCCTCCATCCTTCCCGGCTTTCAACCCGGCCGAGGTCAAAGGACCTATGCGCGGGTGCTGCGCTCAATGCCGACGGCGCACAGCTCCCGGCAGGCCGTGCGCAACCCCTCCGGCCACGAGAGTGGGTAGTACCTGCACGGCCTGTATGAGGATCGCAATCGCAACCGCTTCAGGACGCGCAATCCCGAACGATGCCACAGTGAACGCATATACCATCTGGAACACGCCCACGTTTCCGGGCGTCGCGCGCACCAGGAAACTCACCCCAACCGCGAGCAACGCGGCAACGGACCCCGCGACAGGCAGTGCGCT
>JAYVNZ010000553.1:0-2426 GCA_043758185.1 Gemmatimonadaceae bacterium
GCGAACAGGGGAAAGAGCGCGCGCCGATACGACAGCGTCTCGAAGCAGCGACGTCCCACGCGCGTGAGCGCCGACGGCGGGGCGAGGTCGTACGCGAGCACGCCAGGCATCTCCGGTGGAAAGAACGTGGGGTTGCGTCGCAGGCGCTGCCGCGCGCTTTCATTGAGCTGCACGTCCACCACGTAGTCCACCTGCTGTCCCACATAGAGGCTGTCGGACGGCGCGCCGCGGCCGGTGCGGTCGAGCCACGCACGGACGATGACGGTGGGAGGAAGCGCGGTGCCTGCGTGGACGATCACAGGTCCAGCGACAGCCGAGCCGCGCAGCGCACCCGCCGTCACGACGAAGGGCGCCAATGCCACGCGGCCGCTTGACTCGGACGCAACGGTGTAGCTGGCTTCCATGAGCGTGGTCGCCTGTCCGTTCCCGTCGCGCTCGACGCGGCTCGTGAAGCTGCTCTTGAGCAGTTGCACGCCCACGGGTGGCACGAACGTGCCGAGTGTGGGCACTGTGCCTCCAGGGGCGCGGGCGGCAACACTGATCTCGATGGGCGCGCACGTGCTCGCCGTATCCGGCGCGCGCGCAACCACCACGAGCTGCGCGATCAGGTGCAGCCCGGTCAGCATGCGCCTACCAGTCCTTGCCGCCTGGTGGTGGCTCTGGCTTGTTCTGCTTCTGCTTCCTGCTCTGGACGTCGCGCTCCTCGCGCTCCGCACTGCCCAGCAGCTGTTCGGCCTGTCGCTGCGCGAGCGTGGGCTGCGGCTTCTGCTCCTGCTGCGACGGAGACGGTGCGGCGCTCGACTGCCCGCCGCCACCTCCACCGCCCCCGCCCTTCTTCTCCTTGTCCAGCGCCAGCTCGTAGTTCCATTTTGCGTCGAGGTCCGTGGGCCGCTGGAGGAGCACGCGCTTGTACTGTGCGAGCGATCCCTTCAATTCCGCCGATGCAGAATCTCCCTGCGCCGCGCGGCCGCGCAACAGGTGCGCCAAACCGGCATTGAAACGCGCGCGATACCGGGTTTCCGGATCGGCCTTCTCAGCCGCCTTGTCCAGCACCTCGCCGGCACTGGCTGTTGAATCTGCGGCCAGGAGCGCGGTGCCATAGTTGTACAGCGTACCAGGCGAGCGGTCTCCCTTCTGGATGGCCTGACTGAACAGCGCAGCTGCCTTGCCGAAGTTCCTGGCGTGATACGCTGTCGCCCCGTCAATCGACTCTCGTGCAGGCGCACAGCCGGCGGCCAGCACGGCCAGCAGCAAGCCCGCAGCCACTGCCGTCTCCGCTGAGGCCGCGCGACGCCGCCGCCGCGCGCGTCGTCCGGCCAGCACGGTGTCCAGCCAGAGCAGCAGGATCGCCGGCAGGAGGAACCACTGGTAGCGCGGCGAGAGCGACTCGCCCGCCTGCGTCGTCCTGCCTCCCGTGCGCAGCTTGGAGAGCGCCGACTTGATGCGTGCCGCCTTGTCGGTGGCCTCGGCCGGAATGAAGGTGCCGTTCGCCGCCGTTGCCGCGGCCTGCAGCAGGCCGGGCTGATAGTGGGTGATCACCACCTGCCCGGCATCGTCACGCTTCTGCGTGAGGCCGCCGTTGGCATCCTTCACCGGAATGGAGCTACCCGCCGTCGTGCCAAACCCCACCGTCACGACACTCACATTGTTCTCGGCCGCCTTCCTGGCGGCGGCAATCAATTCTTCCTGGGGTTCGAATCCCTCACCGTCACTCAAGATGACCAGCGCGCGATCTGCGCCGCTCTTCGTGAGCGCGAGCAGGCTGGTGCCCTGGGTGATGGTGGACGCGAGCGACGTGCCGGCCTGGCCAACGACGCTGGGATCGAGGTTGTCGAGGAACAGGTCGAGTGCACCCTCGTCCACGGTGATGGGCGTGAGCACGTACGATCGTCCCGCGAAGGCCAGCAGTCCCACGCGATCGCCCGGGCTGATGGAACGCAGGCGACGAATTTCCTGCTTGACCCGCTCGAGCCGATTCGGCTTCTCATCCGTGGCCATCATGGAGAGTGACGCATCCACGGCCAGCACCACGTCCACCCCACTCGACTTCACGACAGACCGCTCGTGGCCCCAGCGCGGACCGGCAATGGCGACACCAGCCAGCGCGGCAGCCACACCAAGGCGCGCCGCGCGCCACGCGCTTCCGGCCAGGGCGCTCTCGGGAATGAGCCGCCGGACGACGTCCAGCGCCCCGAAGCGCAGCAGGCGGGTCTCGCGGCTCGCGCGCGCACGCCGCAGCACGATGGCGAACAGGATGGGCAGCACGATCGCCAGCGGCAGGAGCCATGGCAGCTCGAACAGGGAGAGATCGAGCCTCATGGCAACGGCCCCTTCCACGCCACCAGCAACAGCTCGGCAACGAGCGCCACGATCATGATGGTGAGCGGCCAGCGGAACAACTCGGAGTAGCGCACGAACGTGCGGCT
>JAYVNZ010000554.1:0-17204 GCA_043758185.1 Gemmatimonadaceae bacterium
GCGGCGCAGCAGACGGCGGACTCGCTGCGGCAGTCGAACATGGCCATCGAGCAGTTGAACGATGCGGCGCGCGGCCTCCAGAGTGGCGTGTCGCGGTTCGCGAGGGCGGGCTAGGCCATGGCGGAGGCGAGGCTGTACCTGGTGATTCGCCTCGGTGCGGATCGCTACGCCATCGAGTCGTCGCTCGTGGAGGAGGTTGTCTCGCTGGTGCGCCTGAAGGCGCTGCCGGGCGCCCCTGACGGCGTTGCCGGCGTGATGAACTACCGCAGCGAGGCGGTGCCGGTGATCGACCTCAACTTCGTTGCGCTCGGGGTGCCCACCGGGCAGCACGTCGCGTCCCGCATCGTGGTGGTGCGCTACGTGGCGAAGGGTGGGGAGCGGAGGCCCGAGTTGCTCGGGCTGCTCGTGCCCGAAGCCACGGAAACGCGGCGTATCGATCCGGATGACTTCGTGGAAGTGGGCGTGGCAACGGACGGCGCTGCCTACCTGGGACCCGTGCTCACCACGCCGGATGGCGTCATTCAGCACGTTGCGGTCGAGGCGCTCCTGACCCCCGACCTGTGCGATGCACTCTTTCGTGTGTCGGGGGCGTCATGAGCGCTGTACCCGGTGCAAGCATGACCCTTACGCAGATCGAGCGCATGCTGTACGAGCGAATCGGCCTCGACCCCAGCACGGTAGGGAGCTCGCTGGTGGAGCGCGCGGTGCAGCGCCGCATGACATCCTGCCGGCTGCGCGACCTGGGCGCCTACTCGGCGAGGCTGGCGGTTGATGCGCAGGAGATCCTGGAGCTTGTGGAAGAGGTGGTGATTCCAGAGACGTATTTCTTCCGTGAGCTGGAGGGGCTGGAGGCTGTCGCGCAGCGCGCAGTGGGCGACGTGCGCACCAGTGCGGATGGCCCGTTGCGCGTGCTGAGCGCACCGTGCTCCACCGGCGAGGAGCCCTACTCCATCGCCATGACCCTCCTGGCCGCTGGCGTGCCGGCAAACGCCATCGCCATCGACGCGGTGGATGTCAGTCGCGAGGCCGTGACGCGCGCACGCGCCGCCGTGTATCGAGGAGGGTCCTTTCGCGGAACCGACGACCACTGGCGGCGTTTCTTTCACGCCGTGCCGGCGGGGCATGCGGTGAACGCGGACGTGCGCGCGCTCGTGCGCATCGAGCAGGCGAACCTGCTGGATGCGGGATTCACTCCGCCGCGTGCCGCGTACGATGTCATCTTCTGTCGCAACCTGCTGATCTACTTCGACCTCCTGACCCAGGAGCGCGTGCTTGGCGTGCTGACGTCGCTGCTCGTTGCCGACGGCACGCTGGTGGTGGGCGCTGCCGACACCTTCGCCGTGCGACGCGCGGGTTTCGTTCCCATTCCGGGCGAGGAGCGGGCGTTCCTGTTCCAGCACCGTGCGGAGGCGCCGCAGGGCATCGTTGCTGCGCCGCGCACACGCGGCGTACCGCGGGCGACACGCACCCGCAGTGCGCGCTCGCTGCCTGCAGCGCAGGTGAAGCGCAGGCTCGCGCCACCGGTGGTCACCGCACAACCAGCGCCCGAGTCGGTTCCGACGCCCAGCGTGATTGCAGAGATTGCGCGCCTTGCTGGGGCAGGACAGCTCGTCGAAGCGCTGCAACGGGGCGAGGCGGCACTCGCAACCGCGGGTGCGGATGCGGAACTGCTGGCCATGGTGGGGACCATGTACGCTGCTGTGAACGACGACGTGCGTGCCGAATCGTGCTATCGACGGGCGCTGTACCTCGACCCCGCGCACGCCGATGCCCTGGTGCACCTCGCGCTCCTGCTCGACCAGCGGGGCGACGCCACCGAGGCCAGGCGGCTGCGCGCGCGGGCGCGGCGCCAACTGACTCGCGACGTCGGGAGTGCGCCATGAGCGCACGCGCAGTGTCGCTCGGCGACCGGCCGCTCGACGACGCAACGATCGACGCGTCCACGGCACACTACGCAAAGGCGCGGCTCGCGGACGATGTCGCGATGGCGTCGCTGTTCATGTTCCGGTTGGGGGCGGAGTGGCTGGCGCTGCCCACGTCGCTGCTGGTCCGGGTTGCCACGCCGCCGGCCGTCCACTCGTTGCCGCACAGGCCGGGAGCGGCCGGGGCGGGGCTGGTGAACGTGGGCGGCGATCTCATCGTGCACGTTTCGCTGCATGGACTGCTGGGGATTCCGGCGGGAACCATTCCGGCGGGCGAGCCTGTTGCCGGCAAGCGGAGCACGCCGCGCCTGGTCGTGCTGGGCGACGCACGCGGGCCGCTCGCCATCACGGTGGATGCCGTATGGGGCGTGCACCATTACGACCCTGCCATGCTGCGCGCGGCGCCGCCCACCCTTACGCGGGCACCCTCGTCGTTCACCACGGCCATGCTCGAGGTGGACGGGCACATGGTGGCGTGCCTCGATGCCGCGCGCGTGATGGATGCCTTGTCCAGTGCACTCGCATGAGCATGGACGATTTTTCCCTCGCGGACCTGTTCCGCGTCGAGGCGCAGAGCCAGGTGGTGAAGCTGACCGCCGGCCTCATTGCGCTGGAGGAAGGGGTGACTCCCGACCAGCTCGAGGAGCTGATGCGCGCGGCGCATTCCCTCAAGGGCGCCGCGCGCATCGTGGGGCACGACAGCGTGGTGCGCGTGGCACACGAGCTGGAGGAGTGCTTCGTGGCGGCACAGGAGGGCCGCCTCGACTTGACGCCCGTACGTGTCGACGTGCTGCTGCGTGCAGTGGACGTGCTCGCGACCGCCGCAGCACTGGAAGCGGAGGAGACGCAGCGACCCGAGACCGATGCGGCGGTGGACTCCGTGATTGATGCACTGCGAGGCGTGGCCACGCTGGTGGCGCCGACGACCAGTGCTCCGGCGGATCGTCCCGCAGCCAATGGAGCGCCGACACGTGGAGTGAGTGCAGGCGTGGCCGCCGAGTCCGCGCACGCTCCGTCCACGGGGGTAAGGGACAATACCGAACGATTGCTTTCGCTCGCCGGGGAAGCGCTCGTTGCGTCACGCGCGCTGAGCTCGCACACGGGTAGCGACGCGGAGGCACGACGTGCGGATCGCGGGGTGGAGCGCGCCCTGGATGACGTCCGGTCCGCGCTGACAGCGCATGCGGGCGCGGAGGACGCCGTTCGCGCACTCGGGGCGCTGCAGCGCGTGATCGCCGAGAGCGTGACACGCCGCCGTGACCGCGCCGCCGAGCTCGATGCGGTGGGGCAGCGGGTGTCCGACATCGTCTCGCACGTATACCAGGGCGTGCTCGACGCGCGCATGCGCCCATTCGGGGACGGTGTGGCCGGCATGCCGCGCATGTTGCGCGATACCGCGCGAGAGCTGGGGCGCGCTGCGCGCCTCGTGCTCGTGGGCGAGTCCACGCCGGTGGATCGCGAGGTGCTCAGGCGGCTCGAGGCACCGCTGGGTCACCTGATAAGGAACGCTGTGGACCATGGCATCGGCAGCCCTGCAGACCGCGAACGCCTGGGCAAGTCACCGCGAGGAACGGTGCGCGTGGAGGCACGGCATGCGGGTGGACGCCTGCTCGTCACGGTGGAAGACGATGGCAAGGGGATCGACCTGGAGGCCGTGCGCAGCCGAGTGGTTCAGCGTGGGCTCGCGGATGCGGTGGCCGCTGGCGAGATGAGCGAGCTGGAACTCACGCACTTTCTCTTCCTGCCGGGTTTCACCCTGCGTGACGAGGTGACGGCCATCTCCGGGCGGGGAGTGGGGCTGGACGCGGTGTTCACTGCGGTGCGCGAGATCGGCGGGGACGTCCGCATTGCCGCGGTGCCCACGGGCGGCACCCGGTTCGAGCTCCAGCTTCCGCTCACACTGTCCGTGGTGCGCGCACTCGTAGTGGAAATTGCTGCCGAATCGTATGCGTTTCCACTGGCACGCGTGCATCGGCTCGTGCGCGTGGAGCGCGGTGACATCGCCTCTGCAGAAGGCCGCCAGCACTTTCCGCTGGACGAGTCACAGATCGGCCTGGTCTGGGCGCATCAACTCCTCGGCACTGCCGCTCCGGGCGCCACCGACACGGAATCGGTCGTCGTGGTCGGCGAGCAGGATACACTCCTTGGCGTGGTGGTGGACCGATTCCTTGGCGAACATGAGCTGGTGCTGCGGGGCATCGACAGCCGGCTGGGCAAGGTGCAGGACGTCGGTGGCGTGGCGTTGCTGCCCGACGGGACACCAACGCTCGTGCTGGACGTGGACGACCTGGTTCGCTCGGCTGCCAACCTCGCGGCCGGTGGGCGTCTGGATTCAGTGACGCATGCGCCAGCGAGCGAGGCCGGCAGGCGCAAGCGGGTCCTGGTGGTGGACGATTCCCTCACGGTGCGCGAACTCGAGCGAAAGATGATCGAGGGGCAGGGCTACGCGGTGGACGTGGCGGTGGACGGCATGGATGCGTGGAATGCCGTGCGGACGGGCCAGTATCACCTGGTGCTCACCGATGTGGACATGCCGCGCATGGACGGGATCGAGCTGGTCTCGCGCATCAAGGCCGACCCATTGCTGCGCGCCATTCCGGTGATGATCGTGTCGTACAAGGATCGCGACGAGGACCGTCGGCGTGGCATGGACGCGGGCGCCGACTACTACCTCACGAAGGGCAGCTTCTATGACGAGACGATGTTGCGCGCGATCGAGGATTTCATCGGGGAGGCGTCGTGAGGGTAGCCATCGTGAACGACGATGCGATGGCCGTGGAAGTTCTCCGGCGCGCACTCGCCCGCTCCACGGAGTACTCGGTGGCGTGGATCGCGAGGGATGGCGCCGAGGGAGTGCGCCGGTGCGAGCAGGATCCCCCCGACGTGGTGTTGATGGACCTCATCATGCCGGTGATGGATGGAGTGGAGGCCACGCGCCGCATCATGGCGAACACGCCGTGCGCCATCCTGGTGGTCACGGGCGACGTCACGCGCAACACGAGCAAGGTGTTCGCAGCGCTGGGCGCGGGTGCGGTTGATGTGGTGGCCACGCCCACGCAGGGCGGTGACGGTGGAAGCGCGTCATCGCTGGCACTGTTGAACAAGATCAAGCTGGTGGCGCAGGTGGGATCACCCCGCTTTGTCCCGGCGCGCTCAGTGCGCCTGGATGGGCCACCACTGGCCGGCCTGGTGGTGATCGCCGCGTCGGCTGGCGGACCCCCGGCCGTAGCGCATGTCTTGCGCGATCTCTCGGCGGACCTGCAGGCGGCGGTGCTCGTGGTGCAACACGTGGACGCGGAGTTCGTCGACTCCATGGCGGACTGGTTCGACAGCCAGGCGTCGTTTGCGGTGCAGGTTGCGCGTGAAGGCACGACCCCGTTGGCCGGCCATGTGTACGTGTCCGCAGGAGACCTGCACCTCGTCGTGCGGCCCGGCGGTACGCTCGGCTACGATCGCGAGCCTGCTGTTGCCCTGTATCGCCCCTCTGCTGACGTGCTGTTTGCGAGCGTTGCTGCACATTGGCCTGGTGTCGTGATCGGCGTGGTGCTCTCGGGCATGGGGCGTGATGGAACCATCGGGCTGGGCCTCCTGCGAACGCGCGGCGCGCGAACCATAGCGCAGGACGAGCCAACGTCGGCGGTGTACGGCATGCCGCGCGCGGCGGCGGAAGCCGGGGCCGCCACTGACGTTCTTCCCCTGGACAAGATCGGACCCTTTCTCAACCAGTCGCTCCGGCGTGCAGAACGCGCATCGGCTGCTGCTGGGATCATGAAGCCCATGGCCACCTGATGACGCCCACCGATCCGGAATCGAATGCCGAACTCTCCGCCGATTCACCGGCGGAACAGAGCGGGATGGTCCTCCTTGTGGACGACCAGCCGTTTGTGGGCGAAGCCGTGCGCCGCCTGCTGGCAGACCAGGCGGATCTCGCCTTTCATTACTGTGTCGATCCGCGTCGTGCGGTGGAGACGGCCAACGAGATTTCGCCCACCGTCATCCTGCTGGACCTGGTGATGCCGGGGGTGGATGGCCTCGAGCTGCTCAGGCATTTTCGCGCCAACAGTGCCACGGCGGAAACGCCGGTGGTGGTGCTCTCCGTGAAGGAAGACGCGCGGGTGAAGCACGACGCGTTCGCGAACGGTGCCAGCGACTACCTGGTGAAGCTTCCCGACCGCGTCGAGCTCGTGGCGCGCGTGCGCTATCACTCGGCCGCGTGCCTCAACCAGCGGCGACGCAACGAGATTGCCACCGCGCTGCGCGCGAGCCAGCGCTCACTCGCCGAACGCGTGAGTGAACTGCAGGCCGCACTCGATGAAATTGAGCAGCTGCAGCAGGTGAAGGCAGATTTCTACTCGATGGTCACACACGACCTGCGCAACCCGGCGGGCAACGTGCGCGTTGCCACGAAGATGCTCAAGGATGGAAAGGGTGGGACGCTCACGCCCAAGCAGATGCAGTTCGTCGACATCGCGGCCACGGCAGGCGAGAAGATGCTGCGCCTCATCACGGACTACCTGGACTTCGCGAAGATCGATGCGGGGTACCTGCGTCTCGATCGCGAGCAAACGGATCTCGGCGCCATCGTGCGCCAGGCGGGCGCCACGGCCGAGCCGCAAGCGGGCGTCCGGCGGCAGGTGCTGACGATCGAGGTGCCCGCGGAGCCGGTACTGGCTGACGCCGATGGACAGAAACTCGAGCAGTCCATCGAGAACCTGTTGTCGAACGCAATCAAGTATACGCAGGACGAGGGGCACATCACCCTGAGCCTGTCAACGGACGACATTACCGCGCACATCATCGTGCGGGATACGGGCGCGGGCATCGATCCGTCGCTCATTCCGGGGCTGTTCGCCAAGTACCACAGGCTGCCTGGGCAGGCCACGCGTGCGGCAGGCGGCACTGGCCTCGGACTGCTGATCGCCAAGGAAATCGTGGAAGGACACGGGGGAACCATTACCGTGTCGTCCACTGGCGTGCCGGGTGAGGGCACGGCGTTCGTGGTGGAAATACCATTGGCCGCTCCGGCGCATGTGATAAAGGCTTGACGGCTGGCGGTCGCTTGACGCCCCGCAGGTCAGCACGCGGCGCATCGATCCAGCCCGGCAGTGAACTTCCCGATCCGCGCCCGGCATAGCCTAGATTGAGGGATGGCAGACACGGTACAGATCGTCGGCGGGGGGCTCGCCGGGTGCGAGGCCGCCTGGCAACTTGCGGAACGCGGACACGACGTGGTGCTGCACGAGATGCGGCCTGTACGCGGCACCGAGGCGCACAAGACGGATCGACTCGCGGAGCTCGTGTGCTCCAACACGTTCAAGAGCACCGAGACGTCCAACGCGCACGGCCTGCTCAAAGCCGAGATGCGCCTGCTGGGCTGCATGACCCTCGAGTGCGCGGATGCGGCGCGCGTGCCGGGCGGCAGCGCGCTCACGGTGGATCGCGACGTCTTCTCGGCCGCCGTTGACGCGCGCGTGTCTGCACATGCGCGCATCAGGATCGTGCGCGAGGAAGTCTCCGCCATTCCATCGCCTGGCATCATCGCCACCGGTCCACTCACGTCCGACGCACTCGCCTCGGCCATCCGGGAGCGGCTCGGCGTGGCATCGCTCGCCTTCTATGACGCAATCGCGCCCATCGTGGCGTACGACTCCATCGATCTCGGCGTGGTCTTCCGCGCGTCCCGCTACGGCAAGGAGACAATGGAAGGCGAGGGCGACGGCGCCTACCTCAACTGCCCGATGTCGCGCGAGCAGTACGAATCGTTCCTGGATGCGCTGACGCTGGCGGATCAGGCCACTGCGCACGAGTTCGACGCCGTTCCCTACTTTGACGGGTGCATGCCGGCGGAGGAGATTGCGCGTCGCGGGCGAGAGTCGCTGCGCTTCGGACCAATGAAGCCGGTGGGGCTCACCGACCCGCGCACCGGGCGCGAAGCGTATGCGATCGTGCAGCTTCGCATGGAGGATCGCGGCGGACGCATGTGGAACCTGGTCGGGTTCCAGACGCGCATGCGGTATCCCGAGCAGCAGCGCGTGTTCCGGCTCATCCCCGGCCTGGAGAACGCGGAATTCCTGCGCTTCGGCTCCATTCACCGGAACTCGTACCTCAATGCGCCCGCTGCGCTCGCACCGCACCTGGCCCTGAAGGATGACACGATGGCGCTGTTTGCGGGACAGCTCACGGGCGTAGAGGGCTACACGGAAAGCACCGCGACGGGACTGCTTGCCGGACTCAACCTCTCGCGCCTGCTCGCGAGCGACGCGCCCGTCGTACCACCGCCCACCACCATGCTCGGGGCACTCTACCGATACCTGCGTGAGGCCGACCCGCGGCATTTCCAGCCGATGAACGCCAACTTCGGCCTCGTGGACGAGCTGGGGACACGCGTGAAGGACAAGCGGATCAAGAAGGAGAAGCTCGCCGAGCGCGCGCTCGCCGAGATGGTGCGCTGGCGTGATGAATCGCTCCTCGTGTCGGGTGCGGGTGTGTGAACGCCGCCGCATCCGCGCCACCCGACGTGCGCGAGTACCTGCGCCACCTGGCAAAGGAACGTGACGTCTCCCCGAACACGGTGAAGGCGTACGAGCGCGACCTGCACGAGTTTGTGGATTTCCTCGGTGGCTATTACGGCACCGAGGGGTGGAGCTGGGAAGGGGTGGACCGGATGGCCATGCGCGGTTTTCTTGCGCACCTCTCCCGTCGCGGCGTGGGCAAGCGGACGATGGCGCGCACGCTCTCGGGGGTGCGCAGCTTCTATCGCTGGATGCACCGGAACGAGATGGTCGAAGCCAATCCGGCGCGCGCCGTGGGGGCTCCCAAGCTCGACAAGTACCTTCCCGGCTACCTGGACCGACCGCAGATCGACCTGCTGTTCCAGATGGCCGAAGCGCGCGCGATGGAGGGCAACTTCACGGACGTGCGCAACCTCGCCGTGCTCGAATTGTTCTACTCCACCGGCATGCGCCTGTCGGAGCTACAGGGATTGAGCCGAGGCGATCTCGATCTCGTCACGCAGCAGGTGAAGGTGCGGGGCAAGGGAAAGAAGGAGCGCATCGTGCCTATTGGTGACCATGCGGTGCTGGCGTTGCGCAACTATGAATCGAAGCGCGACGACCTGTTGCGCGGCGTGGGATCGCGTGGTGAGCGGTCGGCCTACTTCCTGGCGCGCACCGGCAGGCGCATCGGCCCGCGCATGGTACAGAAGATCGTGTCCGCGTTCCTCGCGGAAATCGATGAGGATGCCGGCCTGTCCGTGCACTCGCTGCGGCATACGTTTGCGACGCACCTGCTGGACAACGGGGCGGACCTGCGGGCCGTGCAGGAACTGCTCGGCCATGCGTCCATCTCGACCACGCAGATCTACACCCATACCAGTGTGGAGCGTCTCAAGCAGGTTTACCAGAAAGCCCACCCGCGGGCATGAAGATCGCTTGAGGAGGCCGCTGTCCTTCCTGTGGAGCTTGCCTGGTGCGCGTCGAGACTATCCCCCTGATCATCGGTATCATCGTCGCCCTTGTGGGGCTGGCGATTCTTGCCGACGCGTGGCTGCCGGAGGACATGGCGTTTGGCACCGACCGGCGACGGCAGGAACGCACCGAACGGAGCATCGGGGGTGAGGCGAGCCTCGGCGTGGCCGTGCTGTTCTTCGCGGCTGCCATCATCGGGCGCGACACCTGGCGCTATGGCACGGTGGCGGTGATTGCCGGAACCGTGCTCTTCGTGGGTGGCGTGTTCGCGAACTGGAGCTTCCTGCGCGATCGCATCGTGAACAGGGGTGCGTTGCGCCGCGGTGGTCGTGCGGATCGTGAGCGTGCCGCGCGAAACAAGCCGAAGCCGTAGCCTGGCAGGGGCAGGTTCGGCGTGTGCGCCACGAGATGGCCGCTCCGCTAGATTGCAGCCATGTCGGAACTCCCGCGAATTCGCGCTACAACCATTCTCGCCGTGCGGCGCCACGGCACCGTGGCCCTGGGTGGCGATGGCCAGGTGACGGTGGGCGAGACCGTGATGAAGGCCAAGGCGAACAAGGTCCGCGCCATCGGCGACGGCAAGCTGCTCGCCGGCTTTGCGGGATCCGCGGCGGACGCGCTGACCCTCTTCGAGAAATTCGAGGAAAAGCTCCAGCGCTATCCCGGCAACGTGCCGCGTGCGGCGGTGGAGCTGGCCAAGGACTGGCGCAGCGATCGTGTGCTGCGCCGCCTCGAGGCGCTGCTTGTCGTTGCCAGCGTGGCGCATGGCTTCATCATTTCGGGCACCGGCGAACTGATCGAACCGGATGATGGCATACTGGCGATCGGCTCCGGTGGCCCGTACGCACTGGCCGCGGCGCGCGCCCTGGCGGCCAACACCGAACTGCCCGCGGCGGAGATCGTGCGGCAGGGGCTCACCATTGCCGGCGAGATCTGCGTCTACACGAACACGAACCTTACCGTCCTCGAGGCGCACTAGTCATGTCGTCGCCTCGCACGCAACAGGCCCTCGCCCGGCTTGCGGACCTTACGCCGCGCCAGATCGTGGCGGAACTCGACCGCTATATCGTCGGGCAGGCGGACGCCAAGAAGGCCGTGGCCATCGCGCTGCGCAACCGCTGGCGCCGGCAGCAGGCGCCGGAGGCCATTCGCGACGAGATCTCACCCAACAACATCATCCTCATCGGGCCAACCGGCGTGGGGAAGACCGAGATTGCGCGGCGCCTGGCCAAGCTCACCGGGGCCCCGTTCATCAAGGTGGAGGCCTCGAAGTTCACGGAAGTGGGCTACGTGGGCCGTGATGTGGAAGGCATGATTCGCGACCTCGTGGACAGCGCCATCGAGATGGTGCGGCAGGAACGCGAGAGCGAGGTGGAGGACCTCGCGAACGAGCGCGTGGACGATCGCCTGCTCGACCTGTTGTTGCCGCCGCCGGCTGCCGCCACCGCGCCGCCGGCACCGGCCACGCCTGCCGCCGAGCCCACATTGGCGTCTGCGGGCGACGCGGGCGGCGTGTTCGTTGTGTCTGCGACGGGCGACGTGAAGCAGGAGGTAAGCGGCGATGCCGCGACCGACCGCTACAAGCGGACGCGTGACAAGCTCAGGCAACTGCTGCTCGACGGCCAGCTGGACAGCCGCGAAGTGGAGATCGAGGTGACCCCGGCCGGCAGTCCCATGTTCGACATGTTCGCCTCGCAGGGCGCGCCGGAGAGTATGGAGAACTTCACCGAGATGCTGCAGAACATGATGCCGCAGCGGAAGAAGAAGCGCACGGTGAAGGTGAGTGAGGCGCGGCGCATCCTGCTGGAGCAGGAGTTCGACAAGCTCGTCGACATGGAGGACGTCACCGCCGACGCGCTCGAGCGCGTGGAGACACTGGGCATCGTCTTCCTGGACGAAATCGACAAGATCGCGGGTGAGAAGAGCCAGATGGGCGGGCCCGACGTGTCACGCGAAGGCGTGCAGCGGGACCTGCTGCCCATCGTGGAAGGGTCGAATGTGCAGACGAAGTACGGCATGGTGAAGACGGATCACATCCTCTTCGTGGCCGCCGGGGCATTCCACGTGTCGAAGCCTTCCGACCTCATACCGGAGCTTCAGGGCCGGTTCCCCATTCGCGTGGAACTCAAGTCGCTCACCGAGGCGGACTTCGTGCGCATCATGACGGAGCCGGAGAATGCGCTCACCAAGCAGTACGCGGCGCTCGTTGCTGCCGATGGTGCCACACTGGAATTCACCGAGGATGGTATTGCCGAGATCGCGAAGATCGCGGCCACCGTGAATTCGCGCATGGAGAATATCGGTGCCCGCCGGCTGCACACCGTGATGACCACGCAGCTCGAGGATACCCTGTTCGAGCTGCCGGACGGGGGCCAGAAGCGCATCGTGGTCAATGCCGAGGCGGTGCGTGAGAAGTTGAAGGCCATCGTGGAAGATGAGGACTTGCGGAAGTACATTCTCTGACCCATCTGTCGTCCTGAGCGCAGCGAAGGCCTGCTCTTCATCCTCCAGTTCGCCCATGCCAGACCGTCCAAACCGCGACTTCCTCGCGATCCCCGATTTTTCCGCGAACGAGCTGGAGGCGCTGTTCCTGCTCGCTGAGCGCATGCGCCGCGGCGAATACACGCAAAAGCCGCTCGAGGGCAAGACCCTCGCGATGATCTTCATGAAGGCCTCCACGCGGACGAGGGTCTCGTTCGAGGTGGGCATGTTCCAGCTCGGCGGCCACGCGCTGTTTCTCTCGCCGCGCGACGTGCAGCTGGGCCGCGGTGAGCCCATCGCCGATACGGCGCGCGTGCTGTCGCGCTACGTGGACGGCATCATGATCCGCACGTTCGCGCACCAGGACGTGGAGGAGCTGGCGAAGTTCGCCGACGTGCCCGTCATCAACGGCCTCACGGACCTGCTGCACCCCTGCCAGATCCTCGCGGACATCCTCACCATCCGGCAGCATCTCGGCACGGTCGCGGGCAGGAAAGTGGCATGGATCGGCGACGGCAACAACATGGCCAATTCATGGATCAACGCGGCGTATCGACTGGGCTTCGAGCTCACGCTGGCGTGTCCCGAAGGGTACGAGCCGGCGGACCACCTGCTGGCGCGCGCGCGCGAACACGCGACGGTCACGGTCACCCGCGATCCCGGGGAGGCCATTGCGGGCGCGCATGTAGTGAACACCGACGTCTGGGCCAGCATGGGGCAGGAGGACGAACAGAAGAAGCGCGAGCGCGACTTTGCCGGCTACACGGTGAATGCCGCGATGATGGCACGCGCAGCCGCCGATGCCATCTTCCTCCACTGCCTGCCCGCGCATCGCGGTGAGGAAGTCACTGCCGACGTGATCGACGGTCCGCAGAGCCGCGTATGGGACGAAGCCGAGAATCGCCTGCACATCCAGAAAGCGATCATGGCCGTCCTCATGGGAGGAGAACCACTGACATGACCATGCCAACCGTTGGACAGATCGCACCAGACTTCTCGGCCATCACGGACGACGGCAGCACGCTGGAGCTGAAGTCGCTGCGCGGCACGACCGTCGTCCTCTTCTTTTACCCCAAGGACGACACCGGTGGCTGAACCATCGAAGCGTCCGGCTTCCAGGACGCTCTCCCTCGGTTCGAGGGACTCGACGCAGCAGTGATTGGTGTGAGCCCGGATCCGGTGAAGAGCCACGTGAAGTTCAAGGCGAAGCACGGCTTCACCTATCCGCTCGTTGCCGACACGGAGCACGCCGTGTGCGAGCTCTATGGTGTCTGGGCGGAAAAATCGATGTACGGCAAGAAGTACTGGGGCGTGAACAGGACCACGTTCGTGATCGCGGCGGACGGTCGCATCACGCACGTGTTCGAGAAAGTGAAGCCCGAAGGGCACGCCGATGTCGTTGCGGAGATCGTGCGCGGGTGACTGCTGACTGGTGACTGGTGACTGGTGACTGGTGACTGGTTACTCGTAACTCGTAACTCGTAACTCGTAACTTGTCCTCTAGTCCGCCAGAGAGAACGGAAAGTTACGAGTTACGAGTTGAGAGTTACCAGTCATGAGTAAAAAACACTCAGACTGGCATCTCGACCGTGCCGCGGACATTCCATAGGTGGTTCACCACGCGCAGCAGGGTCAGGCCACTCACCACGAACACCGCGGACAGCAACAGTGCCGTCGTTGTGCGGCCATACAGGAAGTTGCCAATGGCGAACAGCGACGACCAGATCGTGATGCAGCCGGAGATCCACCCCAGCGTCGCCTGACCCATATTGTCGCCGTGCAGTGCCGCCTCGGCAGCGCTCACGCCGGCCATGTCGCGGATGGCTGTCCACCCCGGGCCGGCGGGTCGCACCTTCAGGTAGAAGGCCACGAGCTGGTCGCGACTCGTGCCACCCGTCGTGAATGCCGCGACCAGCCAGCATGCCGTCGTGAGCGCCACCGATATCACGATAGTCTGCGCGAACGGCAACGCATGCCCCGTCTTCTTCATCACGAAGAAGAGCACGGACACGCTGAAGGAACTGATCATGGCCACCACTTCGCACATGGCGTTGATGCGCCACCAGTACCAGCGCAACAGATAGAGCAGGCCGGTTCCCGCGCCAATGGAAATCAGCACCTCGAATGCTTCCTGCGCGGAGTCGAGCACGAGACTGAGCAGCGCGGCCACGATGTACAACGCCACCGTGCACAGCCGCCCGACGTTCACGTAGTGACGCTCACTTGCGGTGGTATTGATGAATCGACGGTAGAAATCGTGAACGAGGTACGAGGAGCCCCAGTTCAGGTGCGTGAGGATGGTTGATGAATTGGCGGCGATGAGGCCGCCCACCATCAAGCCCACGAACCCCACGGGCAGGAACTTGAGCATGGCGGGGAAGGCGCTGTCGTGTCCGATCAGGCGAGGGTCGGCGCCGGGAAAGGCCACCGCGATGTCCTTGAGCTCGGGATAGATGATGATCGAACACAACGCAGTGATGATCCACGGCCACGGACGCAGTACGTAGTGCGCGAGGTTGAAGAACAGCGTGCCGCCCAGGGAGTCCTTTTCGCTCTTCGACGCCAGCATGCGCTGTGCGATGTAGCTGCCACCGCCAGGTTCCGCACCGGGATACCAGTTCGCCCACCAGCCGATGGCGATGGGCATGATGAAGATCATCAGCGCCAGGTCGCTCATCGCGAAGTTGGGCAGGATGTCGAGGACGGGTTGCCCCCGGCCGTCGATGGCCGACAACACGGGCTGTCCGCCATCATGGAAGTTGACCTGCTGCGAGCCCAGCGTGCGCACGAGCGTCGTCAGCCCCGCCAGTGCGCCGTCGCCGGTGCCCGTGTGCCGCGCCACCGCCACCAGGCTGAAATACGCCGCGGCGATCACCGCCGTCATCTTGATCACGAACTGGACCATGTCGATCACGAGCACGCCCCAGAGTCCGGAATGGGCGGCGAACACCACGTTCAGGACGCCCAGGACCAGGATGGTTTGCCAGGGAGGCATGGCGAACAGGATGTTGGCGATCTTGCAGCCGGCCAGCGTCACCATCCCCATGATGAAGCAGTTGAAGAACAGGCCGAGGTACACCGCGCGGAAGCCGCGGACCACGCGCGCTGCACGCCCCGAATAGCGCAGCTCATAGAACTCGAGGTCTGTCATCACGCCAGACCGCCGCCAGAGCCGCGCAAAGAAGAACACGGTGGACACGCCGGTGAGCACGAACGCCCACCACTGCCAGTTACCCGCCACGCCGTACTGGCGCACCTGCTGCGTCACCCAGTTGGGCGTATCGCTGCTGAACGTGGTGGCCACCATGGACAGTCCCGCGAGCCACCATGGCACCGAGCGGCCCGACGCGAAAAACTCTGTCGTGCTGCTGCCTGCCCGTTTGCCGAAAAACAGGGCCGGCACGAAGCAGATGAGCAGGGACACGGCGACGATGATCCAATCGAGACTGTGAAGCGTCATGCGATGCAATGGGGATGAGGGTCGAGCAGCGCGCGCTCGCGAGGGGGACATTCGCCAAGCGACAGGAGCAACGCAAGACTTCGAACGACTGGCAGTGCTGCACGCACGCGATACATTTGCGGTCGGTCACGTCCATCTGCCGAACCTCGCCTCACCCCAGCCCGTGCCAGCGCGTGTCGCACCCCACCACCAAGGCAGTCATCCTCGCGCGCGGGCTTGGAACACGCATGCGCCGCCCCGGTGGCGCCTCAGGGCTGAGCGACGAGCAGCAATCCGCGGCTGACGCCGGCGTCAAGGGAATGATCCCCATCGGCCGGCCCTTTCTCGACTACATCATCAGTGCGCTTGCCGACGCGGCCATTACCGACGTATGCCTGGTGATCGGCCCCGAGCACAATGCGATCCGCGAGTACTACCAGACGCCAGGCCGGCTCACCCGGATTCGCACGCACTTCGCCGTACAGCAGAAACCGCTCGGTACCGCCGACGCCGTCGCTGCCGCGGAAGCGTTTGCGGCGGGAGAGCACGTGCTCATGCTCAACTCGGACAACTACTACCCCATCCACACCTTGCGAGCACTGCGCGACCTTGGCTCGGCGGGCGTGGCAGTGTTCGAGCGGGCGGCACTGGTACGGCTCGGCAACATCGACGCGGAGCGTATCGAGAAGTTCTCCGTGGTGCGCATTGACGCGAACGGCTTTCTGGAGGAGATCATCGAGAAGCCCGGTGGAGATGTGGTCGCGTCGTTGGGCCGCGAAGTGTTCGTCGGCATGAACAGCTGGTGCCTGCCGCCGGAGATCTACGCTGCGTGTCGCGCGATTTCGCCATCGGTGCGTGGAGAACTGGAGCTGCAGGACGCAGTGCAGTACGCGCGAAACGTGATGGGCGTTCAGTTCAAGGTGCTCACCTTTCACGATGGCGTGCTCGACCTCTCGAGTCGCGGCGACATTGCGTCGGTGGCCGAGCGACTGCGGGATACGGAGCCGCGCCTGTGAGGGATTTCGGCGAGCGTCTGGTTGCCGCGGGGATGTCTGCTGCGGAGGCGCAGCGAAAGGTCGAGTTGTTCGGGTCGTGTGCCACCGCCCTTGCGTCGCTCGATGCATGCACTGGCGATACGGAAACACTGGCCTTCTTCGTGCCCGGCCGCATAGAAGTCCTCGGCAAGCATACGGACTATGCCGGCGGACGCAGCCTGCTGTGCGCCATGGAACGTGGCTTTACAGTGCTCGCTCGGCCGCGTGCCGATGCCGTTGTGCGTGCGGTGGATGTCGTGCGCGGCGAGACCCGTGAGCTTTCGCTCGAATCCACGATCGATCCAGCGGCCGGAGACTGGTCAACATACCTGTCCACCGTGGTGCGCCGCGTGGCGCGTGATTTTCCCGTAATAGAGCGCGGCATGGACATCGTCTTCGCCAGCGACCTGCCTCCGGCGTCGGGCATGAGCAGCTCCAGCGCGCTCGTGATTGCCGTGTTCCTCGCGCTCCACGCAGTGAATGGGTTGGCTCAGGATCCGCTTTATAACCGTGCCATCCCGTCGCGTGAGCATCTCGGCGAATACCTTGGTGCGGTGGAGAACGGGCGGCCCTTCGGCCTGACTGCCGGCGGACTTGGCGTGGGTACGCTGGGTGGCAGCCAGGACCAGACAGCCATCCTGTGCTGCCGCGCCGGTGTGCTGAGCCGCTACGCCTTCCTTCCCGTGCGCGCGGAGGGCGACGTCCCCTTTCCGGCCGATCACGGCTTTGTGCTTGCCTACAGCGGCGTCGCCGCCGAGAAGACCGCAAGCGCGCGCCTGCGCTACAATGAGGCGTCGCAGGCCATCGTCGAGATTCTTGCACTGTGGAACGCGACGACGTCGCGTTCCGACGCGAGCCTCGG